>JACCRL010000132.1 GCA_013813605.1 Gemmatimonadaceae bacterium | reverse complement strand
CAGCCGGCCTCCGTATCCCTGACATGGATGTAATCGACTTCCGGTCGCAAGAGCAATTCCTTGATTGCGCCATCCGGCTTTCCATCCGTTACGTACGACGCGGCGATCAGATTCCGCCCGCGCGCGTATGCGTTGAGTGTGACGCGGTCCATGATGAGATCCGCAGGAAATCCACCCGCCCCGGAATGCCTCTCGCAACCTGATTCATGAATGAACACCGGTCCCGGCAGCGGCAGCGGCTCCTGCCCGTGAAACGGGTCGTAGGTAAAGAGCAGCCTGCGGTCGGTTCCCACCTCAAAGGTCCGCAGGCAGAGGCGGCACGGACCGTAGCCGGTTGCGACATCGGCGTGGACAGGGTGACCGTACCCGGGTGACCTGAGGGTTCGCCGCACCGCGATGGCTACTTTTTCCGGAATTGCCACCACGCGATAAGGCTCCATCTATTCACTCGTCGGAAGATTGAGTGAGCATGATGATCCTTTCCGCGGCCTCACGATATCCGATTCTTGCGGTCAAACTCGATGGGTTTACGCCTCCAGCGCCGAGCCCAGGTCGGCGCAAAGATCCTCCACCGCCTCGATCCCGACCGAGAGTCGTATCAGCGAGTCAGAAATACCGGCCCGTTCGCGCGAGGCGGCATCCATCGACGCATGCGTCATCGTTGCCGGATGCGCGACGAGACTCTCGACCCCGCCCAGCGACTCGGCGAGGGTGAAGTGGCGGAGACGCTCGACTACTCGCTTTACGCCGGCCACTCCGTCCTCGACCTCGAAGCTGATCATCGCACCGAATCCGAGCTGCTGTCTCTTCGCCAGCGCGTGCCCCGGATGGCTGGAAAGTCCAGGGTAGTACACATGCCGCACTGCATCGTTCGAATCGAGAAACGCAGCAATGACGCGCGCATTGTCCTCATGAATGCGGATGCGGGCCGAGAGCGTGCGGATGCCTCGCAATGTCAGGTAGCTGTCGAACGGCGCGCCGGTGACGCCGAGGCAGTTCCCCCACCATCCAAGCTCCTGCGCGAGCTCGGGAGTGGCGGCGATTACCGCCCCGCCAACGACATCGCTATGGCCATTGAGGTACTTGGTCGTCGAGTGGACAACTACGTCTGCGCCGAGCTCGATCGGGCGCTGCAACGCCGGGGAGAGGAACGTGTTGTCAACAACCACCAGGCTACCGGCGGAGCGGGCGAAAGCACAAATACGCGCAACGTCGGTAATGCGCAGCAGCGGGTTGCTCGGCGTTTCAACCCAGATGAGCCGCGGGCTTCTCGCCGCCGTTTGCCAGAAGTAGTCATCGCAGGTCAGGTCGGTGAATACCACCTCGAACTGGCCGCGCGCGGCGAGAGACCGAAGAAGCCGCTGCGTTCCGCCGTAACAGTCATGCGCCGCAACGATCATCTCCCCGGGTTTCACCAGCGCCTGGAGCACGAGAGCGACGGCTGACATTCCGGAGCTGGTGACCACTGCCCCGGCCCCGCCTTCGAGATCGGCGATAATCGCGGCCAGGTGAGCGCGGGTAGGGTTTCCCGAGCGCGTGTAGTCAAAAGTTCGCGGTTTGGCGAACGATTCGAACGCGAACGTCGCCGACAGATGAAGCGGCGGGACGACCGCTCCATGCTCGAGATCAGATGCGATTGCCGCGCGAACAGCCCGTGTCGTGAACTCAGCTGGGCGAATTTCGGTGTCGTTTTGAGTAAGAGTTGTCATTGTCGTTTGTCGGGTGAGTTCAGGAAGCGGAAACGGACGGGTCGGCGAGCGCATCACGTATCAGGGGCGCCAGACGGGCGGTATCGGTGAGAAACGCATCGTGGCCATGGGTCGAGCTCAGCTCGATGAGATTCGACGGCGCGCCGAGTCTCCGGGCGAGCTCGCGGATCGCACTGATCGGAACGAGCTGATCCTCGATGACCCCGATGATTGTCGCCGGAACTGTGATGTCTTCCGGCGTCACCGCATGCAGGTCGAGTGAAAGCGTAAGCGCGCGAAAATCCGTCGCACGGGTTCGGTCAGCGTAGTCGTCGCCGCGGGAGATCACGTACTCCTCAGCCGGAAAGATCGTCTCTTCGCCGTTGTGAGCGGGCTGGTTCGAGAATCTCTCCGCAAACTCGGCGCGGGTGCGGTAGGTGGTCATCGCCAGCGCGCGGGCAAGTGCCACACCTTCCCGCGGGTCGCCCGCCTTCTCCGCGAGCCGGACAATGCGACGCTGAATCGCCCGCAGGGTCGTGGTCATTGGATCGCTCTCATGCGCGGCGGCGATGATGACAATCCGATCGACGCGGTCGGCGTACCGTTCGGCGAACCCGAGCGCGATCATGCCACCGTACGACGCTCCGACGATCGCCCGCAGCGATGGCACCCCGATGGTATCGAGCGTGGCGGCGATCGCGCGCGCCTGATCGAAGGTCGTAATCGCCGTCTGCGGCCGCGCTTGCTCGATGGTACCGCGAAGGCTGCTCGAATGATCGATTCCGATTACGCAGAACCGATCGGTATCAACGGCGCGACCAGGCCCGACGGCATCCTCCCACCAGCCTGGTCGCCCGTCGACCTCATTCCGGGTGATGTGCCGCGAAGCCGAAATCCCTCCGAGCACCAGCACTGCAGGTCCGTCTGCCGCTCCGCAGACCTCGTATCTGATCGGCGGCAGGCCAGGCGTCAGCGCGACACCCTGGCGGACGAAGGTCTCCCGGCGAGCCGGCCCGTCGCGAGCAATGGGATGTTCTTCGAGTCTCATTTCAGTGCCGCCGCTTCGGCGTAGCTGCCCGGCGCCTGCCCGGAGAGCGGAAGTGCTGGAACGCTCGGCCTTGCAAACTCCGTCCGCGCCGGTGTGTCGAGTGCGTAACAGTGCTCGGGTCCGGGGAAGGCGCTGCTCCTTACATCGTGGGCATACT
>JACCRL010000131.1 GCA_013813605.1 Gemmatimonadaceae bacterium | reverse complement strand
TTTCGTTGTGGTTCACGAGCTTTCGAGTCTACGCCGCGAATTAAGCCCAGTAGGAGCATCCGTACCTCAACGACATCGCTGATCAGGACGGCATAGTCGGAATTTGAGATGGCGCCGAGGTCGCGCGCTGCCATCAGGTGGTAGTCGAGCTCCGTTGCGGAGCCGAGGGCGATCCTCAGGAATCGGCCGAAGGACGCATCGCTGCGCTGCTCGCGCCCTTCGACAATGTTCGTCGGAATCGACATCGCCGCGCGCACAATCTGACTTCGGAACGAGGCATTCTGCCTGCCCCGAATGCCGCTGGCCATACGATGAGCATTGAGCGCAAGCGCATGAGCCTTCCTCCACACCCGAAGCTTCCTGTAATCGCTCATCCGCTGAGTCTGGCTGCGCACTCCGCGTAGCCCATCATCGTTTTGCACGCCCCATCACCATCCAGTAATAGGGGCCAGTGCGCCTTTGGGAGCGGTCGAATCCGCAGTCAGCGAACAGCGCGCAGCCTTGAGCGCAAAGCGGGCCGCCGCTGTTTTCAGTTGCCGTTGTTCACCCCCACCCGCACCGAAACGATGCGGCCCGCCACGCGCTCCCCCCTTACTTCCCGCACATGTCCGCAACAACCCAGGCAAGAGGCGAACAAGGCGAGCGCGTCGCCGCCCGCTGGCTCCGCGTCCACGGCTGGTCCATCACCGACCACCGCTTCCGCAGCGGCCACCGCGACATCGACCTAATCGCCACGAAACCGACAGGCCAATTCGAACGAGAGGTAGCCTTCGTAGAGGTAAAGACCCGCGCCCGGGACAGCTTCGGCGGCCCGGTGGGCGCCGTAGGCTGGCGCAAGCAGCGCGAGCTCGCCCGCTCGGCGAAAGTCTGGATCTCTCGCTTCCAGCAGCCCGGGGACACCTTTCGCTTCGACGTCATCGGCGTGATCCTGGAGCCCCAGCGGGTCCGGGTGCAGCACATTCAGAACGCCTTTGACCTTCCAACTCGCCCTTGACCTGAAGCTCCTTCCTTCGCATTTTGTTCGGTATGGGGATGCAAGCAAAAGACCCCCTCCCGCCAGGCCCTAAACGCTCACCGAGGATTGACGAGATGGCTGCTTCAACGGTTCAGGAAGACAAGAAGAAGGCGTTGAACCTGGCGATTGCCCAGATCGAAAAGAACTGCGGCAAGGGCGCCATCATGAAGATGGGCTCGGAATCGCGCGTACGCGTCGACGTGATCCCCACCGGCGCCATCAACCTCGATGCCGCCATTGGTATCGGCGGCATTCCGCGCGGCCGCGTCACCGAGATCTATGGCCCCGAGTCGAGCGGCAAGACGACGCTCTGTCTCCACGTTGTCGCCAACGCGCAGAAAATGGGCGGTGTCGCCGCTTATATCGACGCCGAGCACGCGCTGGATACGGACTACGCCAAGAAGCTCGGCGTTGATGTCGAAAACCTTCTCGTCTCGCAGCCCGACACCGGCGAGCAGGCGATGGAGATCTGCGAGATTCTCGTCCGCTCGGGCGCTGTCGACGTCGTCGTGATCGACTCCGTCGCCGCGCTCGTTCCGAAGGCCGAGATCGAGGGCGACATGGGCGAGTCGCACATGGGGCTCCAGGCGCGTCTCATGAGCCAGGCACTGCGCAAGCTGACAGGTGCCATCGCGCGCTCGAAGACGTCGGTGATTTTCATCAACCAGCTGCGCGAAAAGATCGGCGTGATGTTCGGCAATCCCGAGACGACCACCGGCGGCAAGGCGCTCAAGTTCTACGCTTCGGTGCGTCTCGACATCCGCCGCATCGCCGCCGTGAAGGACAAGGAAGATGTGATCGGCTCGCACGTCCGCGTGAAAGTGGTGAAGAACAAGGTTGCCCCGCCGTTCAAGCAGGCCGAGTTCGACATCATGTACGCCGAGGGCATCAGCCACGCCTCGCTCGTGCTCGACATCGCCGCCGAATCGGGCATCATCGACAAGTCGGGCGCGTGGTACAGCTACGGTGCCCAGCGCATCGGCCAGGGTCGCGAGAACGCGAAGATGTATCTCAAGGACAATCCGGCTCTTCTCGCGGAAGTTGAGGAGAAGGTGAAGGTCGTCCTCGGAATTCGTCCGATGAGCGATGCGGAGCCGGAGCCGGCTACCGAGGAGTAGACCTGAGCAACTCAGCGTACAACCATGCGCTGAACCTGCTCGCAGCGCGCCCGTACGCTTCAAGCACGCTG
>JACCRL010000121.1 GCA_013813605.1 Gemmatimonadaceae bacterium | reverse complement strand
CCGCCTACACTTCCCTCGGTAACGGACCCACCACGTGCGCCGTTGAGTGCGCTCAACGCATGCTCTCGTCTTACATGGAATCCGTTGACGTCGTTGAGCAGCCCGTCAAATGTCTCCGCCACCACCGGCAGCGCCCACGGCTGCCCGGTCGGGCGCGTCACCATCCAGCTCACGACGGCATCGCGCACGATGCCGACGCTGTGCGTATTGGTGATGCCGATCGGTCCCTCTAAAAAGCCGGACTCGTCGATCCACGTCGTACCGGTCATCTCGCCGTTGCCGTTGAGCGCAAACCACGATGCGTAGACGGGATCGGTGGAATTGCGGCCGCGCGGCAGGACGACCGTCACGCCGGTGCGCACAGGCCCGGACCCAACAGCGAGCTTTCCATCACCGGAAATCAGCGTCGTCTGCCCGACCTCGACTCCGGCGACGTCGGTAATCGCGTTCTGCAGTCCCGGAGTTCCGTCGAACATCGCGCCGAGGTTGCGCGCGCGCGGCCTCTGCTGAGCGCCCAATCCGGACGCGCACAATAGAGCAGCCGCGGCAACAACACCAAAATGATTTCGGGACATGTCAAGCACCGTCGGTACCAGCGATCAGGCGCCGATCGGGTGCCACGTCGTCTTGAACTCGACGAAATCGCGGATCTCGTAAACGCTCTGTGACTTCTCCGACATCCAGTCGAGTCCGTCTCCGCGACGCCGCGCGCGGACGCGCTTGATGCTCTCCGCGGCGCCCATTCCCAGCTCCTTCTTTTCCTCGGCGCTCACGATCGCGCTGACGCCGCGGATGTGTGTGTGAGTGGCGAACGTCGGCACCATCTCCTTCCGGAATCCGGTGAGGATGTTCACCACGCCACCAGGCAGGTCGGATGTGGCGAGCATCTCGCCGAGCACGATCGAGGGATACGGAAATTCCTGCGAGGCGAGGCAGACGACGGTGTTTCCGCTGAGGATGATCGGCGCAACCTGGCTGAGCAGCCCGAGCAATGGCGCTCCATCGTCGGCAATGACGCCGATGATTCCCATCGGTTCAGCGACTGTAAAGTTGAAGAACGGTCCCGCGACGGGATTCGTGTTGCCGAGCACCTGCTCGTACTTGTCGGCCCAGCCGGCGTAGTAGATCAGACGGTCGACGCTCGCCGAGACTTCCTTTGCCGCCACGCTCTTCGATCCCGCGCCGGAGATCACCAGCGCATCGGCCATCTCCGCGCTGCGTGCCTCGAGCATCTCGCCGAGCCGGTAGATGATTTGTCCGCGATTGTAGGGCGTACGCTTCGCCCAATCCGGACCCGCTTTCGCGGCCGCTTCGACGGCGTTGCGCAGATCCTTCCGCGTGCATTGCGGAATGTTGCCGAGCAGCGTGCCGGCGGCGTTCTTTTTCAGGACCGGAAAAACGCGGCCGCTCTCGGACCGAATGAACGCACCGCCGACATAGACCTTGGGCGTTTTGGTAACGGGAATGCGTTGCATTGTCAGACCACCTTCCCGTAATCCATGAGACCCTGGCGTCCGCCCTCGCGGCCGAACCCGGATTCCTTGTAGCCACCGAAGGGGGATGCAGGATCGAACTTGTTGAACGTGTTCGCCCACACGACGCCCGCCTTGAGGAGCGTGCTCATCTTGAGGATGCGGGAGCCCTTGTCCGTCCACACGCCGGCGGAGAGGCCGTACATCGTGTTGTTCGCCTTCTCTACCGCTTCATCGAGCGTGCGGAAGGTGAGAATGCTCAGCACGGGTCCGAAGATCTCTTCGCGCGCGATGCGGTGGCTCTGGGTGACGCCGGTAAAGAGCGTCGGCTTGAAGAAAAAGCCCTTCGTCGGCAGGCGGCACGACGACGTCTGATAAATCTCGGCGCCACCGCTGACACCAGAATCGACGAGCTCGCAGATGCGGTCGAGCTGCGCCTTTGAGTTGATGGCGCCGACGTCGGTGTTCTTGTCGAGCGGATTACCGACGCGCAGCACGTCAATGCGCGTCTTCAGTTTGGCGATGAACAGGTCAGCGAGCGATTCCTGCACGAGCAGTCGGCTACCCGCGCAGCACACGTGGCCCTGATTGAAGAAGATGCCGTTAACGACACCCTCGACCGCCTGGTCCACCGGCGAATCGTCGAACACGATGTTCGCCGCTTTTCCGCCGAGCTCGAGGGTAAGCTTTTTGTCGGTGCCGGCGAGCTGTCGCATGATCATCTTGCCGACGTCGGTCGACCCAGTGAACGCGATCTTCGCCGCCGTTGGATGACTTACCACGGCGGCACCCGTATCGCCCGCGCCGCAAACGAAGTTGACGACACCCGGCGGCAGCTCGGCCTCGAGCAGGATCTCCGCGAACTTGAGCGCGGTGACCGAGGTAGTTTCGGCCGGCTTGAGCACGACGGTGTTCCCCATCGCGAGCGCCGGCGCGATCTTCCACGCCAGCATCAGCAGCGGGAAGTTCCACGGTATCACCTGGCCGGCGACGCCGAGCGGGACGACTTTGACGCCGGGCATGGCGTACTCGAGCTTGTCGGCCCAGCCAGCGTGATAGAAGAAGTGCGCGGCGGCCATCGGAACGTCAAAGTCGCGCGACTCCTTGATCGGCTTGCCACCATCCATCGTTTCGGCGACGGCGAATTCACGCGCGCGGTCCTGGATGAGGCGCGCGATGCGATAGAGATACTTTCCGCGCTCGCGCCCCGGCAGCTTGCTCCACGGACCGAACGCCTTTTGCGCCGCCTGGTATGCGTTGTCCACGTCGGTTGCATTCGCCTGCGCGATTTCGGCGAGCACGTCCTCCGTCGCCGGATTGATGGACGGGAAATATTTCCCCGAGCGCGGCGAAACGAACTTGCCGCCGATGAAGAGGTCGTAGCGCGGCTTGATGCGCGGGTCGGCGGACTCCGGTGCCGGATCGTATTCCCAGAGGTCGCCGAAGATCAGCTGCGGAATCGAGCCCGCACCGGAGGATGGACGGGAGACGGGTTTCGTGGATGTCATGTCAGTAGCTCTCCGCTGCCTCGGTGAAGTAATACGGAGCCTGATACGCGCCTGTCCTCTCCTTTTCGATCTGACGCAGCAGGTCGTTCAGGAGCGAGCTCGCACCGAAGCGGTAGCGCGATGAGTTGAGCCAGGCGTCGCCAAGGGTTTCCTTGACGGCGACGAGGTAGTGCAGCGCCTGCTTGGCGGTGCGGATCCCGCCCGCCGGCTTCATGCCGATGGGAATGCCGGTCGCGAGGTAGAAGTCGCGAATCGCCTCGAGCATCACCTGCGTGTTGGCGAGAGTCGCAGCACCCGATGCCTTGCCGGTGCTCGTCTTGATGAAGTCGCCGGACCGAATGACCTGCATGGCGAGAAAGGAGGCGGCGCGGATGTTATCGTACGTCTCCAGCTCGCTCACCTCGAGAATGACCTTGAGCTGGGCATCGCCGCACGCCTCGACGACGGCGCTGATCTCATCCTGCACCGCCCTGAACTCTCCGGAAAGGAAGAGTCCGCGGTTGATCACCATGTCGATCTCGTCGGCGCCGTCGGAAACGGCAGTGCGAACCTCGTCGAGCCTGAGCTCGAGCGGGCTCTGGCCCGACGGGAACGATGTCGCGACCGACGCGACCTTGATCGCCGTGTCTGCCAGCCACTTGCGCGCGTGCTTCACGAGGAAGGGGTAGATGCAGACGGCCGCGACGGGCGGGATCTCCGGATCGGAGCTCGGATGGCGCGCCTTCTGGCAAAGCGACGCGACCTTGCCCGGCGTGTCCTTCCCCTCGAGCGTTGTGAGGTCCACCATGGAGACGGCGGTCTTCAGTCCCCACAGCTTCGAGCCTTTCTTGATGCTGCGCGTGGTGAACTTGGCGACGCGCTCCTCGATTCCGACCTGATCGACACTGCCGATCTCGTCGAAAAGCTTGCTGAAGCTGGAGCGGTTGACGACTGTCATTATGCTCGTAATATCGCCCTCCGTCACGGGCATTACAACGCTTTTTACGGCGGCCCCCATTACGGCGCCGGCGGAGCGGGAATTACTTTGCCGCCATGCCTCCCGCCCGCCCGCTGGCCGTACTTTTTGACCTCGACGGCACACTCGTCGATTCGATCGCGCTGCTACTCGCGTCGATGAACCACACCTTCGAGGGGCGTCCCGTGCGCCCGACGGACGCCGAGTGGATCGAAGGACTTGGGACGCCGCTGCCGACGCAGCTGACGCCGTTCGTGGAGTCGGAAGAGGACCGGGAGCGGCTCGTGCAGCGCTATCGCGCCTTCCAGCAGCAGCGTCACGACAGCCTGATGGCGAAGTATGACGGCGTCGCGGAAACTCTCGCGCTGCTCGACGAACGCGGCCACCCGATGGGCATCGTCACCAGCAAGGGCAACGCGATGATGGACCGCGGCCTGCGGTTCATCGGCGCGGACGGATACATGAAGACCGCGATTGGCTATGACTCGTGCAAGGTCCACAAGCCCGACCCCTTCCCGGTGCGGTTGGCTCTGGAGCAGCTCGGCTACGCGCCCGAAGAAGCGGTGTTCGTCGGCGACTCTCCCCACGACATCAAGTCGGGCAACGCCGCCGGCGTGACGTCGATCGCCGCGCTGTGGGGGCCGTTCACGAGGGAGTCACTCGAGCCGTACGAGCCGGCGCACTTTCTGGCGACGATCACTGACCTTCCCGCGCTGCTCGAGCGAATAGCCGGAGGCGGCTGAATCCTCGAGAGCCCATTCGGTGTATATATTCCGCAC
>JACCRL010000112.1 GCA_013813605.1 Gemmatimonadaceae bacterium | reverse complement strand
CCGCCGATGCGCGTCGATGGGGTGCTGGTGTCTTCATCGGCGGAAGCCCCGGTGTTGATACCCGCCCGGCCGTCGATCACCGGGCCCGACTCGTCATATTTTCGGGAGCATCCGCTGATGGTCCCTGTCGAAGGATTTCCAGCCGCGCGCCTTGCTGATTCGTTTCACGAGAGGCGGAGTGGCGGGCGCATCCACCAGGCGACCGACATTCTTTCTCCGCGCGGAACTCCGGTGCTGGCGACGACCGACGGCCGCATTATCAAGCTCGCCACCGGCGGGGCGGGCGGAATCACGATGTATGTGGTGGACACGGACGGGCGTTACATCCATTACTACGCGCACCTCGATGGCTACGCGCCGGGAGTCAGGGAGGGACTGGACGTGAAGGAGGGGGAATTGATCGGCTTCGTCGGGACGACGGGCAACGCGCCGCCCAACACACCGCATCTCCACTACCAGGTGATGCGGCGTGACAGGGATTGGTGGAACGGGACGCCGGTCGATGTGCGTCCGTTCATGATCAAACCGGCGCGGCGGCGCTGATGAGGGGGAGTGAGAGAGCAGGACTCCGCGCCGAAGCGCACCATCTCGATCCGACGGTGCACCTCGGAAAGGAAGGAATGACTCCGGCGCTGATCGCATCGCTGGAGGATGCGTTGCGAACGCGCGAGCTGGTGAAGGTGAAGCTGGGGAAGCAGGAGGACGTAAAGCCAAAGGACGTCGCAAACGCACTGGCGCTGGCGACGGGCGCGGCGGTTGTTCAGGTGATCGGACGCACGACTACCCTCTACCGCGAGAACCCCGATCTGCGCCGGAAATCGGGCGACCTGCCGCCGTGGAGAAAGTAGGAGAGACTGAGCGCGCCGCAGGTTGATATTCAACCTGCGTACTCTATTTTTCGCTCAGGTCACCGGAGTACTGCCAGGAAGGCCATGCCCTACGTCATAACTGAAGCGTGCAAGAACACAAAGGACCGCGCGTGCGTCGATGTGTGTCCCGTCGACTGCATTTACGAGGGCCCGGATCAGCTGTACATCCACCCGGATGAGTGCATCGATTGCGGTGCCTGCGAGCCCGAGTGTCCGGTCACGGCGATCTTTCCCGAAGAGGACGTGCCGGGCAACATGAAGGAGTTCATCCAGATCAATAAGGACGTCTTCAAGAGCGACACCCCGCCGGGCCGTCCGAACCGCTAGCGCCTGCCGGTGTCCGCTCGTCTGGTCCCGGGATCGAACGGGCGCTCCAAAATTATTCTCGCGCATGCTTCGGGCGCCTCGGCCGAGATTTACCGGCATGGCGCGCACGTAACGTCCTGGATTCCAGCGCATGGCCGGGAGGCGCTCTTCCTCGGCTCGGACACGCCGTTCACGAGCGGCGATTCGATCCGCGGTGGGATCCCGGTGATTTTTCCGCAATTCGCCGGTCTGGGTCCGCTCCCCCAGCACGGCTTCGCGAGGAACAGGGAGTGGGAAGTGGTGGACGACACCAGTGGTGGGGGTCACGCCGCCTTCGAGTTGCGCGACAGCGCCGAGACGCGGAAGCTCTGGCCTCACGCGTTCATCGCGCGTGTGAATGTCGAGTTGGGAGAGAAGTCGCTCGCGGTGTGCCTGCGCGTTGAGAACGGGGGGGAGAGCAACCTGATATTCACCGCGGCGCTGCATACCTATTTCAGGGTTGGCGATGTGCGGCGCGTGCGCGTGACAGGCCTGTCCGGCATCAACTACCGCGACAGAAATCGCTCGAACGCGGAGGTCAATGAAACGGACGA
The DNA here is from genome assembly GCA_013813605.1 of Gemmatimonadaceae bacterium. Classification (GTDB taxonomy): domain Bacteria; phylum Gemmatimonadota; class Gemmatimonadetes; order Gemmatimonadales; family Gemmatimonadaceae; genus UBA4720. The sequence goes on along the minus strand of JACCRL010000112.1, from coordinate 359 downwards.
TGCACTCACTGTCAGCGGTCCGGTGAATCGCATCTACGCGAACGTTCCTGGGCCGCTCGAGATTGCAGACGGGGACGATCGCCGCATCTCGGTGACGGCGGACCGGCTCGAGGATGTCGTCGTCTGGAATCCGTGGACGCAGCAGGTTCCGGGGATGTCGCCCGACGACTATCTGCGCATGATCTGCGTGGAGTCGGCGCAGATCGCGCAGCCGATTGCGCTGAGGCCGGGCGAGAGCTGGACTGGCACTCAGAGGCTGGAGCTTCGCTGATGGCCATCTTCCGGAAATCCACATTCGCCTGGCAGTGTGACAAGTGCGGCGTGTACTTCGCCGCGGGAAAGGGTGGGGTGTGCACGGC
>JACCRL010000218.1 GCA_013813605.1 Gemmatimonadaceae bacterium | reverse complement strand
GGCGTGCTCGTGATCGCAAGCTTGCCGCCCTCGTTGACGAGCCACACCCACCCCGAGCCGAACCTTCCGGCACCGGCGGCGTTGAACTGTTCGCGGAACTTTGCGAAATCTCCGAACGCGCTGCGTATTCCCTCGCCCACCTTCCCACCCGGCTCGCCCCCCGCCTTGGGAGCCATCACCTGCCAGAAAAGTGAGTGGTTCCAGTGGCCGCCGCCGTTGTTGCGTACGGCGGCGCGCACGGCTTCGGGAATCGTGCTGGCGCCGCGCATAAGGTCGTCGAGCGACTTGCTCGCCAGCTCCGGCGCCTTTTCGACCGCGGCGTTCAGGTTGGTTACGTAGGTCTGATGGTGCTTCCCGTGATGAATTTCCATCGTTTTTGCATCGATGTGGGGCTCGAGCGCGGCAAAGTCATAGGGAAGGGCCGGTAGTGTAAACGCCATTTCATGTCTCCTTGTGATTCGTACTCAGTGGTGGGGCGGGCGTGGTCAGATTTCGTCCGTAACGCCGGAGCCCGCCGCGGCCGCGCGGCGGTCTCTCATCTTCCCCTTGAGCCAACTGATCAGTCCCGGCAGCAGGGAGAGAAAAATTACGATGAGGATGACGATCTCGATGTGACGGTCTATTCCCGGAATATAGGTGCCGAGGAAATAGCCGATGAACAGCATACTCCAGATCCACACCACGGCGCCGAGGACGTTGTAGGTGAAAAAGACCCGGAAATCCATGCCACCGACGCCGGCAATGACTGGCGAAAACGTGCGCACGATTGGCATGAACTGGGCGAGGACGATCGTCATCTTGCCGTGACGCTCGTAAAACTGCTGCGCGCGAATAGCATGCTTCCTGTGGAAGAAGATGCTATTCTCGCGGCTGAATATTCGCGGACCGGTGGTGCGCCCGATGAAGTAGCCGAGTGAGTTACCGGCGATGGCCGCGAGCGTGAGGATCGGGGCGAGCTGGTATACATTTATGTACCCTTTCGCAGCCACCAGTCCGGCCGTGACAAGCAGGGAATCGCCGGGTAGAAAAAAGCCGACGAGCAGGCCCGTTTCCGAGAAAATGATGGCGGTCAGGCCGATGAGGCCCGCCCATTGCACAAGTTCCGGAAGATTCGAAAGCCGCTGCAGGAGCTCGCGCAGAACGTCCATTCAATTGCAGTAAAGGGGGAGAGTGACGGAGAGACGTTCAAGTTCAACCTTCCAAAACCTCAGGTCAACTCCCGACGACTGGCTTCTCGCGTTTCCCGAATCGCGACGGCTGGGATTTAGCCGCACGGCAGGCGGGGCGGAGCGCGTGTTCAACGCCGGGTCCGTTTTGGTTCTCGTGCTGTTCGCGATGGGATGGTCGTGGTCTATCGCCCGGGCCCGCGCCGCGGGAGAAGGCGGAGTGACGGCCGTAACGGCGGGCATCTCCAGCGCACTCACGAACAGTAAAGCTCCGTCGGCGGCCTACCTCACCAACGCCGCTCTCAACGTGCTCGCGGCGCCAGCTCGCGGCGAGAGCGGCAAGCTGCGCGTGAAGATTCTGCAGCCGGGAACGCCGATCGCGCCGATAATCTCCGACGGCGCTCGCGGAGCTGGGATCACGTTTTCCGCGGGCGCGGTCGCCGAATCGACGGCGACGATGACGGCGCCTCGCCGCGTCGGGATCTGGAAGCTGGCCCTCTCGGTGGGAAGCGCGGTAAAGCCGCTCGCCGACTTCAGTCTCATCACGCTTCGCCCTGCCGCGGAGAAAAAGGGTGGCCGGCTCGGCCTCTATTATATCGGCAACTGGCCGACCGGTAAGCGTGGCCGGCCGGGGACCAACTACGAGGCGCCGAGCGGATTCATCGAAGTCACCCGGGAATCGCAGAACACCCACCTGTCCGAGCACTTCAGGCTCAAGGACTTCTTTCCCCACGACCAGGCGAACGTCTGGCCGAAGTACATCGTCGTCGACATCAAGCTGATCGACAAGATGGAGCTGGTGCTTTCGGACCTGCAGAAGCAGGGCATCAATACGAAGGGTGTGCGGGTGATGAGCGGCTTCCGCACGCCGCAGTACAATTCTGGCGGCGGCGACCCGCGCGGGCGCGCTTCGATGAGCCGCCATATGTACGGTGACGCGGCGGATATTTTCATCGATAGTGATGGAAACGGCAACATGGACGACCTCAATCGCGACGGGCGCGTGAATATTGCAGATGCCAGGGTGATTCTCGCCGCGGTGAATCGCGTCGAGCGGGCACACCCTTCGCTAGTTGGGGGCTGCGGCGTATATTCTGCCAACTCCGCGCACGGGCCCTTCACTCACGTAGACACGCGAGGCTATCCCGCTCGCTGGACTGGAACAGGAGACGGATAAATGGAAGACACGACGACCGCCACGACTTCGATGGAAGAGCACAGACATACGCCCGCGAACCCGAAGCGGGATCCGGCAATGCCGGTCCGCCTGGCTGATCTGGAGCCGTACGTCGGTCTTGGCTACCTGTCGAAGCTGTTCAAGCTGATGGCGATCATCCTGCTGCTGCTACTCGTCTCGGAGATCATTACCGGCCTCGTGACGCAGGGCACGACATCGATTCCAACACTTCTTGGCGAGATGAGCCGCTTGATCGTGCTTTCCGGCCTCCTCTGGGGCAGCGGTGACCTGGCGCTTCTCCTTATCGACATGGGACACGATGTGCGCGCGACGCGGATTCTTCTCGGCAGACAGGCGCTCCACCAGACGGGCTCCACCGGGATAACGCCGGCGAGCGGGACGCCGCGGGTAGACACCAGCTTTGTTGAGAGAGGGCCGCGGTAAAGCAGAAAAGCGAACCGAGGGCAACTGCGCTTCTGACCCCTCGCACCTGTGTCTTTCTCGGTTGCAGTAAGTTTGTAGTAGCAGATTCGGAACGGATCAAGAAGTCACCTGAGTTTACCCCCTTCGAGGAGCCCCCATGCTTTGGACCATCGCCGTAATTCTGTTCATTCTCTGGATTCTCGGATTCTTTGTCGTCAACGTCGGCGGCGGACTGATTCATATCCTGCTCGTCATCGCTGTCATCGTCATCGTGTACCGCCTTATCACAGGACGGCCGGTAGTCTAGCGAATATCCGCGGCGCCTTCGCGCTCCGCTGCAACACTGAAAGCCGCTCTTTCCCCAATGCACGACTGCGCCAGGGGTGGGAGCGGCGTTTTGCATCCCCATGACTCCTAAGTGGACGCCGGCGTCGCGCGCCGCTGAGCTCCCAGTGTCGCCGGCGGCATCGGTGCTCGCGGCCGTTCGCGTCGTGCTGTATGAGCCGCAGGATCCCGTCAACATCGCCGCCACGGTGCGCGCGATGAAAAACATGGGATTTGCCTCCCTCTACCTCGTGCGGCCGGTGGAGTACGACCCGTACAGGCTGGAGGGAATTGCCCACTCCACAGCCGACGTCATCTCGCGGATCGTGCGGTGCGAGACGATTGACGAAGCGCTGGCGGGGTGTGTGCTGGTCGTTGGCTCCACTGCTCGCCGCCGAGCGGCGAAACGGGAGCTTACCACGCCGCGCGCCGCTGCGACCGGCATCCTGGAATCGTGCGCCGCCGGTCCGGTAGCGCTCGTATTCGGACGGGAAGACAAGGGCCTCCCGAACGAAGTCCTCGACCGTGCCCAGCTCGTTGTCACGATCCCCACCACCGAGCATGCCTCGCTCAATCTTGCACAGGCGGTGCTGATCGCTCTCTACGAACTGCACCTCGCCGCGGCTGACACGACACGAACGCTCGCCCCTCCCCGGAAGGATGCCCCTCCGGCCACAACAGATGAGTTTGAAAAGCTGTTTGCCGATGCCGAGCGCGCGCTGCAGCAGATCGATTTTTTCAAGACGCGGTTTCACGAGCACATCATGCGGTCGGTCCGCACGATCTTTTACCGCGCCTCGCCGGATTCGAGGGAGATTGCGCTCCTCCGCGCCATCTTCATCGAGGTGATACGGACGATCGACCGCATCACCCGGCGAAAGGCCGCTTCCGGGCAGGAGTGACGGCGCACCTTGCGCGCACAATTCGTCACGGACATTTTTCCGCGCAGGAAAGCGGCTTGTGAAATTCTTCACAAAGCCGATTTGATCACTCGCCTTTACCCCACCCGTCGCGGATGAACTTGCGAAGCAGATGGCTAGCGGTGCCGGGATTTATTTGCATCGCCGCGCTCGCCACCATGCTTTCCGCATACAGCGGTGCCTCATCGTCCGAGCGCAGCGCACCGGAACAGCCTGTTCGCTTCCCGCACACCGTCCACGCCGGTACGCTGAAGATGAACTGCGTGTACTGTCACTTCTCGGCGAACAAATCGCCCGATCCCGGACTCCCTGCCGTCGGCACATGCATGGGCTGCCACACCGTCGTCGCTACCGGGAAACCGGAGATTCAGAAGCTTGCCGGGTATTGGAACCGGAAGCAGGCGGTGCCGTGGGTGCGCGTTCATAAGCTCCCCGAGTACGTGCACTTCCCGCACATGAGACACGTAAATGCGGGCGTGAGCTGCCAGACCTGTCATGGGCAGGTGCAGAATATGGCGACGGTGTACCAGGCGTCGTCGCTCAACATGGGATGGTGCGTGGATTGTCACACCGGGCAGTCCAATCCTCCTTTCCGCGCCCGGTACGACTGCGCGTCGTGTCACTACTAGGCGGCGCGCGGCAATGAGCGAAGAAGTGAAGCAGGGAGCGACGCGGCGCGATTTCCTCAAGGTTCTCGGTGCGGGTGGCGCCGTCACGACGATGGTCGGCTGCGGCACGGAGAAAGTCGAGAAGCTCATTCCGTATCTCGTCTCTCCCGACCAGACGGTGCCGGGGGTGTCGACCTATTACGCCACCACCTGCCGCGAATGCACCACCGGATGCGGCATCATCGCCGAGACGCGTGACGGCCGGACGATCAAGCTCGAGGGGAATCCCGATCATCCGCTCAACCGCGGTGCATTGTGCTCACGCGGTCAGGCCGCGCTTCAGGGAC
>JACCRL010000089.1 GCA_013813605.1 Gemmatimonadaceae bacterium | reverse complement strand
CTCGCTAGCTCTTCACTCCCGGACGGGGCGTCGCATCAAGCGGCGCCCCGTTTCGTTTTGTGGACATGAATTTTTTTCCGGTCGCCTGGGCGCTGCCCTGGATTGTGATTCCCGTCGCGATCTACTTCCGCACGCGAAACTCGCGGTCGCTCGACGAAGAGAGCGACGCGCCGCCTGGGTCGCCGCCGCTGGTATCGGTGATAGTTCCAGCGCGCAACGAAGCGCGCAACATCGGTCGCTGCGTTACGTCGATCCTCGCATCCACATATCCCGAATTGGAATTGATCGTCGTCGATGACTCCTCGACCGACGGTACCGGCACGGCAGCGCACGGCGCGGCGGGCGGCGATGCGCGCCTCCGGGTAATCACCAACTCACCGCTCCCGGACGGTTGGTTCGGGAAGCAGTGGGCGTGCACCACCGGCGCGCGCGAGGCGTCCGGAGAGATCATCCTGTTCACCGATGCCGATACCGCGCACGCGCCTGACCTCATCGTGCGATCCGTCAATGCAATGCTCGGCGGCGGCGCGGATCTCTTCTCGGTGGCGGGGCGGCAGGAGCTGGGCAGCTTCTGGGAGAAGATCATCCAGCCACAGGTGCTCACTATTATCATGTCGCGTTACGGCGGCACTGAATCAGTGACGCAATCACCGCGCGTGACCGACAAGATCGCCAACGGCCAATGCATCTTCGTCAGGCGAACCAGCTACGACGAGATCGGCGGGCACGGCAGCGTGCGCGCGAGTGTCGCGGAAGACCTGATGCTGGCTCAGACTTTTTTTCGCGGCGGGAAAAACGTCGAGCTCCGACTTGGTCTCGATCAGCTCTCCACCCGCATGTACACATCGCTCAGCGAAGTCATCGGCGGATGGGGCAAGAATGTCTTCGCGGGCGGGATCGACTCCGTTCCGTTCGGACTGCTCGGCAAATTGTTGTTTCCCTTCGCGCTGCTCATTCCGCCGCTGGTGGGATTGCTGCCGCCAGTGGTGCTGCTGTTTGCCGCAGTGGGGCTGTTTAGCGAGTCCCTGCTACTATGGGCAGCGGTGGCGACGGCAGCCTCTGTCATCTGGTGGGCGTTCGTCTACAACAGCATCGACGAGAATCCGCTCTACGGGCTCGCGTACCCACTCGGGGCGGCGCTCATGCTGTACATCTTCGCGACGGCGATCATGCGCGGAAGGAGGGTGACGTGGAAGGGGCGCAGTTACGTAGCCAAGTAGCAACGGCAACGGAGAGAGACACAGATGCGAGGGGTCCGAAGCATAGATGACAGTTGCTAGGATGAAACCGTCGGTCATGAAGAATGAAGGGTGGATGGTGTTTCCGTTCCATCCTTCACCTGGATGCGAGACAGGGCGAGATGCCTCTCGGCTTCTCACCCTGCTTCAATCCGCTTCAGGCGCCTCATCTAGCAACTGAGAACTATGCTTCTGACACCTCGCATCTGTGTCGTTCTCGGTCGCAGTTAATCAGTACCGGGGGGTAACTCCAAGATTGAAAAACAGGAACGAGTAAAGATCTGCCGCCTGCTCGATCGCCTTCGTCGTGCTGCTGGCCCCGTGACCCGACTTGGTGTCGATCCTGATGAGCACAGGATTCGGCCCGGCCTGCGCCGCCTGCAGCGCCGCCGCGTACTTGAACGAGTGTGCGGGAACGACACGGTCGTCGTGGTCGGCGGTGGTGATTAGCGTCGCAGGGTATCTCGTACCTTCGCGGATGTTGTGAATCGGCGAGTACGCGCGCAGCACTCTGTACTCCGCTTCGTTGTCCGCTGAGCCGTAGTCGGTGACCCAGTTCCAGCCGATCGTGAACTTCTGGAAGCGAAGCATGTCCATCACGCCGGCCTGCTGGATGACGACCTTGAACAGCTCCGGCCGCTGATTGGCAACAGCGCCGACAAGTAGGCCGCCATTTGACACACCGTGGATCGCCAGCCGCGACGGCGATGTGTACTTGTTGGCAACGAGATACTCGGCGGCTGCGATGAAGTCGTCGAAGACGTTCTGCTTCTTCAGCTTCATTCCCGCTTCGTGCCACTTCTCGCCGTACTCACCGCCCCCGCGCATGTTGGCCGAGACGTAGATGACGCCCTGCTCGAGGAGCGCAAGCCGGAGCGCGCTGAATGAGGGCGAAGTCGTAGCATTGAATCCGCCGTAGCCGTACAGGAGCAGCGGATTGTTGCCGTCGAGCTTGATGCCCTTCTTGTGCGTGATGAACATCGGCACGCGCGTGCCGTCCTTGCTGTTGAAGAAGACCTGCTTCGTCTCGAATGCGTTGCGATCGAAGCCGGGAATCTCCGGCGTGCGGAAGAGAGTGGATTTCCGCGTGGCGATGTCGTAGCGGTAGATCGACGGCGGCGAGTTGAACGACGTGTAGGTGTAGAAGATGAAGCGGTCGTCGTGGTTACCGCCGAAACCGCCGGCGGTGCCGAGTCCAGGGAGAACGATCTCGTTCTCCAGCTTGCCCTTCATGTCGTACACGTAGGCGCGCGTCGTGACGTCCTTGAGGTAGGTGGCGAACAGCTTGCCACCTGCGCTGCCTGCTCCCTCCAGCGGCTCAGGCCGCTCGGGCAGAATCGTCTTCCAATTGCGCTCGGCCGGATTCTTCGGGTCGAACAGCATGACCTTCCAGTTCGGGGCACCGGCGTTCGTC
>JACCRL010000077.1 GCA_013813605.1 Gemmatimonadaceae bacterium | reverse complement strand
GTGAGCGGCCCGGTCGCGGGTGCGGCGGGAGTGGTCGGCTGAAATGCCCGCGCAAAACGGCGGCGGCGCTCCTCGCTCAGCTTTTCAAGGTGATCGACGACCTCGCGCACCTGCTGGTACTCGAGGAGCCGTCTCACAAGCTCGGCGCGCGGGTCGTCCCAGAGGTCCTCGCCGTCCCGGCGCGGCAGGAGCAGCTGCGCCTTGATGCGCACCAGCCGCGCCGCCATCTCGAGGTACTCCGCCGCCTCGTCGAGCTTGAGCGTGGAGATGCGAGCAAGAAACTGCTCGGCGATCCTGGCAATCGGAATGTCGTAGATGTCGATCTGCTCGTCGCGAATGAGCGAGAGAAGCAGGTCGAGCGGGCCGGAGAATTCGGCGAGCTCTACGACAAAGACTTCAGAAACGGCAGCTTCGCCGTCCGCGGCAAACTTCACATCGTCCATTGGCTTGGCAGGATGTACGGAAACACCGCTCTCACCGCGAGCCTCCCCACGAAAAACACGGGCTTGAACCAGAAGTTGAGTATCGGCCGCCCAAAACTTAGCAGAAGGAAGAGTATGAGGAAGCCGGCGTTGCCGAGGCGGGCGTAGCTGAGTGCCCACGCCGGCGGCAGCATGTACTTGAAGACGTGTGAGCCGTCGAGCGGCGGGATCGGAAGAAGGTTGAAGGCGGCGAGACCCAGATTAATGAAGATGCCGGTGACGAACATCGCCTGGAGAATCGACGCGCTGTCGGCGATCGCCGGCACGGCACGGCCGAGCATGCCGATGAGGACGATGAGCGGGACACAGATGATGGCAATGATGACGTTGGTTACGACACCCGCCAGCGAGACGATGATGTCGCCCCGCTTGTAGTTCCTGTAGTTGCGCGGGTTCACCGGCACCGGCTTGGCTCCCCCGAACGCGATCCCCGACGTGATGTACGTGAAGATCGGCAGGAAGATCGTCATGATTGGGTCGATATGCGGAATCGGATTCCACGTGAGGCGGCCGAGCTGGTAGGCAGTGGCATCGCCCTGCCGAAACGCGGCGTAGCCGTGGGCATACTCGTGCGCGACCATCGAAAAGAGCAGGACGGGTACGACGAGTAGAAAGCTCTGGTACTTATCCAATATTCCTTTTTTTGGTCGGAGTTGGAGTGGAAGTTAGCAGGGTTGGGCTGATATCGAAGCGGTGAGCATGCGCAATTGCGGGCTGAGTCCGCAGTTCGCAATTGGTTTGCTCTCAGCTCGAGAGCAAACAGCTACGCAACTGGAAGCCGTCTCATCATCAGCAATTGACTTAAGCCTCGATCCTGCACAATTTTAGACGCTAAACAAGGGCCAAGAGCCCGCTCAATCATCGGAGATCGTGCTCGTGCCAAATATCGCGTCAGCGAAAAAGAACATGCGGAAGTCCCGCGCCGCTTCCGTCCGCAACCGTGCCCAGCGCTCGGCGCTTCGCACCGCCCTGAAGAGAGCCTCCGGAGCTGGTAGCGCGGATGAGAAGCTGGCAGCGGTGAAACTGCTCGACCGAGCCTCGCGGAAGGGACTTATTCACAGAAACGCAGCTGCCCGGCACAAGAGCCGTCTCGCGAAGGCCGCGAAGAAGTAGCTCGACTCGAAGCAAGAAAAAGGCGCCCATAGGCGCCTTTTTTGTTTCTCCAAGCCAAGCCTACATCGTTGCAAGCTCTCCCCCGCATCGCTCACAGTACCACTCAGTCGGATAATTCGAAGCCGCGCACTCCGGACATTTTAGCGTCTTGTGCTGCTCGGATCGCGGATCCTGCGTGCCTCCCGACCGCGGCACGCCGGGCGGGGTTGCAACTGCCGACGATGTCCGCGCGGGGGCGGGCGATGGCGCTGATGCTCCTGGCCGCAGCACTGGAAATTCGTCGAAAGGCGACTTTGCCGGTGCTGGTCCTGGGGATCCCCCGGGTGGGACGCGAGACGGCTCGGCGGGCCGCGCCGGTGCGGTAAGCGTTGGCGGCTCCGGCACCGCCGCACGCGGAACGACCGGCGAGATGGGCGTCTGCGCGGACGGGCGCAGCGCTTCCGCTACGTATGCCGAAGCTGGAGGAGGCGGAGGAGGCTGATTGCCGATTGCACCCGTGCGGTTTCCTCCGATCATGCGCGCCGACAGAGGCACCGCGCTTTGCGGCGGACGAGGCGCTGGCGCTGGCTCAGCGGCCGGCGGTGATGCCGGGCTGGCTATGGGCGCGTCGCCGTCCTTCGTGCTCAGCGTGAAGATGCGGGTCAGCTCGGTGAGCTGGCCCTCTACCGTCCCACGCTCCTTTGCGAGGCGACCAAGCTCCTTGTCCCACGCACCGCCGATCTCCTTCCACTGCTTGTCCGTGTATTCGCCGACGGCGGCGCGGAGCTCGGCTTCCTGCCTCGCCTCACGCTGCTGCGTCTCCTCGCCGCGAATCTCGTTGAGCCGGCTAGTCATTCCGTCGATAGATGCGCGGAGCTCCCCTGCCCGCTCGGCAAGCTTTCCGGAAACATCGTTGAGACGGTTCTGGTAATCGGTCTGGACGCGCAGATAGACGGATTCGGGAGTGGCAGCGCGCTTTCCCTCCAGCGCCTTCAGCCACTCCTCGTATCTCTGGCGCTCCTTCAGGAGCCCATTTAACGCGTCCAACGCGACCGGCTCCTTCTCTGCCATTCGTACTTCGCCCCTGGTTCGATCCCGTCCCGCCCGCCCTAGGCGGAAACACCTGAGCGATAGACGACCAACCCCGCCACAATAGTACAAGCGGCGCGCCCGGTAAGCGCCATCCCGGCGTATGGGGTATTCCTGCCCTTCGAGAGGAATTTCGATGGCTCGACTACCCACTCCGCCCTTGGGTCGAACACCGTGATGTCGGCGACTGACCCCTTCTCGAGCCGGCCACCGGGAAGGTTGAAGATGCGCGCCGGCGCGCATGCCATCCGCTCGATTAGATCGGAATAGCCAAGCGACCCATCCTTGACGAGGTTCGTCACGACGACAGAAAGCGCCGTCTCGAGCCCGACGATGCCGTTCGGCGCGTCGGCAAACTCGCGCTCCTTTTCGTCATAGTGGTGAGGAGCATGATCGGTCGCGATGAGATCTATCGTTCCATCTTTCACCGCCTCCTGAAGCGCTTCGACGTCCGCCGCGGTGCGGAGCGGTGGATTCATCTTCGCATCGGTGTCGTAGCCGCGAACGCTTTCTTCGGTGAGGGAGAGATGGTGCGGACATACCTCGGCCGTGACGTTGATGCCGCGGTCCTTCCCCCACCGGATCAGCTCGACCGAGCCCCTGGTGCTCATGTGCGCGAGATGTACGTGACCGCCCGTCAGTCGCGCCAGAAGAATGTCGCGGATGACCATTATCTCTTCGGCTTCGGCGGGAATTCCCTTGAGGCCCAGCTCGGCGCTGACGATTCCCTCGTTCATGGCGCCGCCGGCGGCAAGCGTCGGCTCCTCGCAGTGATCGATCACCGGTATCCGGAATGTCCGCGCATACTCGAGCGCCGTGCGCATGAGCTGGGCGCTCGCGACCGGCTTTCCGTCGTCGCTGACCGCGACCGCGCCGGCACCGACCATCTCGCCGAACTCGGCGAGCACCTTCCCTGCCTGGCCAACCGATATTGCGCCGATCGGATACACGCGCGCAGCCGCGGCGCGCTGTGCCTGACGCACGATGAAGCCGACAGCGGCCTGATTGTCGGTCACGGGCTCAGTGTTCGGCATCGCGCAAACCGCGGTGAATCCGCCCGCCGCTGCGGCGCGCGCACCGGTGGCGACCGTTTCGACGTCTTCCCTGCCCGGCTCGCGCAGATGACAGTGGACGTCGATGAAGCCGGGCGAGACGATCAGCCCGGCGCAGTCGATCACTTCAGCGTCGTCGGGGTTCCCGAGCTTGCCACCGACGGACTCGACGACTCCGCGCGCGATGAGCAGGTCGCCCTTCTCGTCGATGCCGCGCGAAGGATCGATCAGGCGTCCCCCGCGGAGAAGTAGCGGTTTCACGAACGATCCTCCTCGCGCCCGCGCCCGCTGCCGCCCTTGGCCGCTTCAGCAAGCTCGGGCTTGCCGCCCGCAAGCAGGTACAGCACGGCCATTCGTACCGCGACGCCGTTCGTCACCTGGTCGAGAATCACGCTGTGCGGACCGTCGGCAACATCCGAGTCGATCTCGACGCCGCGATTCATCGGCCCGGGGTGAAGAATGAGGACGTCGCGCGGGGCGCGATCGAGCCGCTCGCGCGTGATGCCGAACACCCTGTTGTACTCGCGCGACGACGGTATGTAGCCGGATGTCATCCGCTCGAGCTGCAGGCGCAGGACGTTGAGCGCCTCTGCCCACTCGATCGCATCCTCGATCCGGTCGAACACCTTGACGCCGAATTCATCGATCGCGCTCGGCATGAGCGACCGCGGCCCACACACCGCTACTTCGGCGCCGAGCTTCGTCAAACCCCAGATGTTGGAGCGGGCGACCCGCGAATGCAGAATATCGCCGCAGATGCAGACTCTGCGACCTTCGAGGCTGCCGAAGTTGTCGCGCAGCGTAAGAATGTCGAGCAGCCCCTGCGTCGGGTGCTCATGCGTGCCGTCGCCAGCGTTGATGACGTTCGACTCGATGCGCTCGGCAAGAAACTGCGCCGCGCCCGAGGCAGAGTGGCGAATCACCACCATGTCGATGCGCATCGCCTCGAGATTCCGTGCCGTATCCACCAGCGTCTCGCCCTTGGAAACGCTCGAGCCCGACGAAGACACGTTGACGGTATCAGCGGAAAGACGCTTCTCAGCGAACTCGAACGAGATACGGGTGCGCGTACTGTTCTCGAAAAAGAGATTCACGATCGTGGACCCGCGCAGTGCGGGCACCTTCTTGATTGCGCGCTCGCTGATCTCCTTGAACGGCTCGGCGGTATCCAGAATGAGGCGAATCTGGTCGCCGGTGAGCGACTCCAGCCCGAGAAGATCCTTACCGAGCGCGCCCGTCACGCGGACTTTTGCACGATCACGACTTCGGTTCGATCGTCCAGCTCGGCAACCATGACATCGACCCGCTCGTCGGGGCCCACGTCAATCTTTTTCCCGACGACATCGGCATGAATCGGTAGCTCCCGCCCGCCCCTGTCGATGAGAACCGCGAGCGCGATGCGGGCCGGACGGCCGAAGTCGGCGAGCTCATCGAGCGCCGCGCGGACGGTGCGGCCGGTGTAGAGGACATCGTCCACGATGACGAGGTGTTTCCCCTCGAGGTCCCACGGGAGGTAGGTCGGCCCGACGACCGGCCGGGGCCCAACCGTCTGCAGATCGTCCCGGTACAGGGTGATGTCGAGCGAGCCCTGGGGCACGCTGACGCCTTCGCCGCCCTCGATGAAACGGACGAGCCGGTCGGCCAGCTGCACGCCGCGGCGCTGAATCCCCACGATTATCAGGTCGTCTGTACCGCGGTTCAGCTCCACGATCTCGACCGACATTCTTTTCAGCGTTCGCTCGACGGCTCGCGCGTCGAGGACCGTCGTACTCTTCGTAGTCATCTAAGCAACAAATATGGCTCCCGGCGGTTCGCCGATAAAGGAGAGAGGGGTTCTACGCGGCTGGGCGCTCTTTTTTCCGCCGCGCTCTGGTCGCAGGCCTATCCACATCGCACATTGTGTATGGCGCGGCGTCGCAAGCGGCGAGCAACCTGGACAACGGAGGGTCGATGGCGGTAAGGGATTTTGTTGACGAGAAAGGCGTGTCGTGGAAGGTGTGGCCCGTCACGCCCGAATCGTTCAAGACCAAGACTGCCGTAGAGGACTATCTGGGCGACTATGGGGACGGCTGGTTGTGCTTCGAATCGGGCTCGGAACGCCGTCGTCTTGCTCAATATCCTCGCGACTGGTCGAACAAGAGCGATGATGAGCTAAGTGGGCTCCTGAAAAGTGCGGCGGTGGTACCGACGCGAACGCCGGAGAAGACGGCCCAATTCAGGACAGGTCCACGCGGGTCCTGAGCGGCGCCCGTTGCGCTAAGCTGTCCCATCGCTGATCTCGACGCCGTTCTCGGCCTCGATCATCTTCACCGCTTCAACGTGATCTGCCTCCTCCCCGAGTTGCCGCCGCGCCTCCGCATACCGTTCCGCGCCTAGCGCAATCAGCGGCGCGGCGACGCCGAGCTCCGTTGCGAGGCTGGCGGCGATGCCGATGTCCTTCTCCAGCAGGGCGAGGCGGAACGTGCGGGGAAACGCCCGCGTCAGCACGCGCTGCGGAATCAGGTTTTCCGAACTGTTCGACCGCCCGCTGGATGCGTTGATTACATCCAGCGCCACCGAAGGATCGACGCCCGCCTTCTTCAGCAACGCAAGACCTTCGGCCGCGGACAGGATGTGCACCGCAAGCAGCGCGTTGTTGACCGCCTTGAGCGCGTCGCCCGCGCCAACTGGACCGCAGTGGACAATCTTCTTCCCGAAGGCTTCCACCACCGGGCGCACGCGCTCGAACACTTCCTCGTCTCCGCCCCACATCACGGTGAGTTTCCCGCCCTCGGCGGCGACGACGCCGCCGCTCACCGGCGCGTCAATGAAGCCGATGCCACGCTTCTCCAGCTCCGACGCGAGCAGGCGCGATGTCGCCGGATCGCCCGATGTGCAGTCCAGCAGCACCGCCCCGCGCTCGATCGCGCCGATGAGTTTGCCATCCTTGCTGAGCAACGCCAGGACTTCCACCGACGAAGGCAGGCAGGTGATCACAACCTCGGCGCCCTTCACGGCCTCGACTGCCGATTCGGCAACCGCAACGTTGTGATGCTTGGCGAACGCGCGCGCTTTCGCGCCGCTGCGATTCCACACTGTCAGCTCGAACGGCGCGCCGGCAAGATGACTCGCCATCGGCCGGCCGATTGCGCCGAGCCCGAGGAACGCGATGCGCATCAGCGGGGCGCTATCGCGTGCGTGTACACCATCCGGGAGATGTCGCCGATGAGGCGGCTCGATTGGTCTCCGTCGCTCAAGCCGCGCGTGAGCACGACGAGGATGTACGGACGCCGGCCCGGCGGATACACGATCGCCGCATCGTGCGAGTGCGCAGTGATCTCACCTGTTTTATGCGCAACGCGCACGCCGGCCGGCACACCGGAAGGAATCTTTTCGTTGAATTCCTGGGCGAGCAGTATCTCGCGCATCGCCCTCGTCGCGGAAGCATCTGCTGCACTGCCCTCCTCGATCGCGCGCATGATGATGGCGAGGTCGCGCGCGGTGGTGGTGTTGTTGAGCTTCGCGTCGAAGGCCTTCTGGTCCTCGACGCCGCGCCGTACCATGATCTGCCCCGCCCCAAGCGCCCGCATGCTGGCGGTGACGCGCTCGGCACCGACCAGAGTTATCAGAGTGTTGGTGGCGAGGTTGCTCGACCGCGTAATCATGAGCTTGAGCAGCGAATCGACGCGTACTCGCTGTCCGTTGAGTCGATAAAGGCTGGAATCGCTGTCGGAGCCGACATCGAGCGAGTAACCGGATCCGTCGACGATCGACGCGAAGCGGTTCACGATCATGAGCCCCTGGCCGAGCGAAAAGCCGCCGTTTCCCGCCTGCCGGAACAGCTCGATCATCACCGGCACCTTCATCGTGCTCGCGGCGTGAAACGTAGAATCGGAATTGATGTGGAGCGTGTCCCCCGACGCGAGGTCCGCGTACGCCACTCCGACGACGGCGCCCGGCGCGCCAGCAACGCGCGTCTCGATCTCAGCTCGCAGCGTGGAAAGATTTCCAGTCTGCGAAGCCGCCTGCCCGGAGAATGCCACCGTCGCCACGAATGCGATCACGAGCCGCGGCAACCCTACGCCCTCGACCCCGACGCTACCGCACCGTCCCCCGAATCGTGCACCTCAGCCCAGATGCTGTCGTTGTGGTGATCCTCGAGCACGAACAGGCCGATGAAGAAAGTCGCCAGCGCGACCACGATCGGAAAGGCGAGACCGGCATAGATGTTTCCCGTGCGCGCAACCAGTCCGGTCGCGATCAACGGAAGAAATCCTCCGAACCACCCATTCGCGAAGTGATACGGTAACGACAGCGACGTGTACCTGATGCGCGCCGGGAAGGCTTCGACGAGAAATGCCGCGATCGGTCCGTACACCATCGTCACGAACACCACCTGGATGAACACAAGGGCGGTGAGGGCCACGGCATTCAGCGGATCCGAGAACAGCTTCATTGCGCGATAGATCGGCAGGTACGAAATCGCGGCGATGAGGTTTCCCGCGAGCATCACTTTTTTCCGTCCGATCCGGTCCGACAGGTGCCCGAAGTAAATGAACAGCGGCGCGCCGAGCAGGAGCGCGACGGCAACAATGATGTAAGAGGTTTTGAGCGGAACCTTGAGCACTGTCTGCAGGAACAGGAGTGCGTAGAACTGGCCGGTGTACCAGACCACAGCTTGCCCCGCGGCAGCCCCGAACAGCACGGTAAGAATCAGCTTCCACCGCGGCCATGTGCCGAAGCTTTCCTGGATCGGCGCCGTCGAAGTCTTGCCGGTTTCCTTGAGGCGCGTGAAAAGCGGCGACTCCTTGAGCCGAATGCGGATGTAGTAGGAAATCCCGACGAGAAGCAGCGAAAGTATGAACGGGATTCTCCATCCCCACTGCTTGAATGCTTCCTCTCCGAGGATCTCGCGGACGACGAGGATCACCGCCAGTGACACGAAGAGCCCCAGCGTTGCAGTCGTCTGGATGAAGCTCGTGTAGTATCCGCGCCGGCCATCCGGTGCATGCTCGGCGACGTAGACGGCTGCCCCTCCGTACTCGCCCCCGAGTGCCAGTCCCTGCAGCAGACGGAGAAGCACGAGAATTATCGGCGCCGCGATCCCGATCTTCTCGTAGCCCGGCAGAAATCCGATTGCCGCGGTCGAGCCGCCCATGATGAGGAGTGTCGCCAGAAATGCGAATTTGCGGCCGACAAGGTCCCCGATGCGCCCGAACACCAGCGCGCCGAATGGCCGCACAGCGAACCCGACGGCGAAGGTAGCGAGCGTCTTGAGGAAGCTGGCGGTTGGATTGCCCGACGGAAAAAATTGTGTCGATATGATCGCCGCGAGGCTGCCGAAGATGTAGAAGTCGTACCACTCGATCATCGTTCCGACCGACGATGCGGTGATGACTTTCCAGATGCCCTGCGCGCCTTCAAGCGGGTGCGCTCTCATTTCGTCCACCCCCGCGACCGGTAGGTGGCCCCCGCGAACATCTCGTACAACCATGCTCTGAACGCCCTCAGTCTGTCTTCTGCATCACGGATCCCGGGCATTGCCATGTCGCGCGCCACGCTTGGCGCGCAAATGACCTCGAACCCGGCCGTCTCGAAGGTAGCACAGGCTCTCCTGCTGTGGATGGGCGACGTCACCACGGCGATCCTGTTCCAGCCGCGCCCGCGTGCGATGCGGCGCATCGCCAGCGCTTCAGTGCGCGTGTTGTCCACTGAATCGGCGTAGACGATCTCGACCGGGAAGTCGACGAGGCGAAGAATATCCTGCTGATCGGCCGAGTCCGAAACGGCCCGCCCGTTGCGCACGCTGAGCTCGCGGGAGACCATGACCGCGGGAGCGACTCCGCGCCGCGCGAGGGCGAGGCCGCCCAGAAATCCATCGAGGGTTTTCCCCCGCATCTGCCCCCCGGATGTAATGCCGTTTGAGAGGACAGCAATGGCGTCGACGCGTTCCGGAACGCGGTCTCTTCGAACAGCGCCGTCGGCGAGCATTCCCACGAGCGGCGTGTAAGCGACGACAATGCTCAGGATCGCAAGTGGCACAGCAGCGTACCAGAGGAGGGGCCGCAGGCGAGTGGCACCGATTGCCGCGCCGAGGATCGCTGCAGGCAGAAAAAGGATGATGTCGTGTACGCGAATCAGCTGCGGCAGGCCGAGCGCGTGTGCTGCCACCGCGGCAAGTGTCGCTATCACCGAGCCGGTGGCTGCATCGCGCAGGACCCGACCGGGCGAAAGCTGCCGCGCCCGCGGTCTGTCCGCGGCCATGCGCGCAGCCGAGCGATCTCTCATCGGCCCCCCGTCTGCCCGCACGGTTAGCCCGATTCCGGGTCGGCCACCGTCGCGCGGTACCACTGGCCCGACAGAAGCCGTCGCAGCGCAAGCACGATTCGGCGCACGAGCAGGATGAGCAGCACCAGCAGGCCCAGTGCGACCGAGAGAGTGAGATAAGGATGATTCCACACCGCCAGGGCGATCGAGGCGATCGTCGTCAACTCGGCGAGATTGGCGAGGCCATTGGTCACCGGCTCGGGTGAAGCGTCAACGGCGTAACGGAGGCCGAGCTTCGTTCCATGAGTGG
>JACCRL010000058.1 GCA_013813605.1 Gemmatimonadaceae bacterium | reverse complement strand
GCGCATCGTCGCCGTACTCGGCTTCACGCCCGAGCTCGGGAGCTGCGCGCTCTGCCACACGCCAATCCGCGATGCTGACGAAGCGATGTTCTCGCACGCATCGGGCGGCGTGATCTGCGCCGCCTGCAGCCGCCTGTCGCCGGGAGGAAGGAACCTCCCTGCCGCCGCGCGCGCCGCGATCAGGAGTTGGCTCGACGAGGAACCGACCCCATCTCTCTCCGACAACGCATCACGCTCACACCAGCGCCTCCTGCGCGAGTTCCTGGTACAGCATCTCGCCGACGACAGGCCGCTCCGCGCATTCGGTGTCTGGGAACACGAGCGCTGGAGCGCGGCGTGATCGTCGGCACTGCCGGTCACATCGACCACGGAAAGACCGCGCTCGTGCGCGCCCTCACCGGTGTTGAGACAGACCGCCTGCCTGAAGAGAAGCGGCGCGGAATCACGATCGAGCTGGGGTTTGCCGCCGTCGACCTCGACGGCGTAGGCCGAGCCGGAGTGGTCGATGTTCCGGGTCACGAAGATTTCGTCCGGACAATGCTTGCGGGCGCCACCGGCATCGACCTCGGCCTCCTCGTCATCGCTGCCGACGAAGGAGTGATGCCGCAGACCAGGGAGCACCTGCTCGTACTCGAGCTCCTTGCCATTCCCCGCCTCGTCGTCGCGCTCACCAAATCAGATATCGTCGACCGCGAGTGGATTCAGCTGGTGAGGGAGGAGATCGCCACACTGCTTGCCCCCACCCCGTGGCCAGCCGCGGCAATCGTCCCGTGTTCGGCCAAATCCGGTGACGGAATCGACATCCTGCGCGAACGAATCGGGGCCGAGCTGGCCGCCACCGTCGGACGCGATGCAACGGACCTGTTTCGGCTGCCCATCGATCGAGCGTTCACGGTGAAGGGAACCGGGACAGTGGTGACCGGCACCGTCTGGAGCGGTACCATCGAGCGAGAATCCTTTGTGCGCGTGCTGCCGGCCGGAAAGCAGGCGAGGGTGCGAAAAATCGAGCATCACGGTGCGGCCGTGGAGCGCGTCGAAGCCGGCGACCGCGCGGCAATCGCGCTTTCCGGAGTGGACATTCGCGATGTCGAGCGCGGTTTCGTACTCGTATCGGATGATCACTGGCGCGCGACGTCACGATTCGAGGCGACCGTCACACTTGCCGCGGAAACTCTTCCTCAAATCGGAGCGCGCACGCGCGTGAGCCTGCATCTCGGATCGGCGGAGGTCGAGGCTCGGCTGGTCTCGCTGCCCGAACCCATCGAACCGGGCGTTGCATTCGAGACGACGATTCGCACCTGGGTGCCGATCACCGCGCGGGGCGGCGACCGCTTCGTCCTCCGGCTTCCGGCGCCCGTTGGCACGGTGGGCGGAGGAGTTGTCACCGATCCCTACGCGACCCGGCGCGGAGCCGCCCGCTCGGGGTTCGCGCCCGTGTCGGCCTCACCGGCAACCAGCGCCGTTTCGAACGCACAGATCCATGCGCGCTTCTCCCGATTGCTGATAAGCGCCCGCGGCGACGGCCTCAGCTTCGACGAGCTGCCGGTGCGGGTCGGCTGCAACCCCGCCGAGCGCGACGCGCTGGCCGGCATGGCGGCGATTGTCCGCGCCGGCGCCAACCTTTACGACGATGCCGTTGTCGAAGATGTAATGGCACACGTGAGACTTCTGATCGCTGAGTACGAGATCCGCTCCCCCTTGAGCGCCGGGATGCCGGTGCAGACTCTGCGCGGGTCGCTTCGTGCTGCTCCCGAGGTGACCGACCTCTCGCTGCGCCGGCTTTCCACGCAGGGCGAGATCGAAACCGGAGGCGGAATCGCGCGTAGGAAAGGATGGGTACCGACTCCCGGAGCGGCTGACACAGAAACCAGTTTGCGCGTCGCGCACGACATTTGCTCGGGCAGGCACGAGCCGCCAAGCATCAGGGAGCTGGTAGTGCGTTACGGGGCGTCGGTTCCGGCGCTGCTCAGGCTGCTGGAAAAGCAGGGAAGAATCGTGCAGGTGGAGCCGGACCGTTTCTATGACCGTGAAGCCCTTAGCGGGCTGCTCGAGCAGATGAAGCGGGAACTGCTGCCGGGGCAGGTGTACGCTCCGGGAGAGCTTCGGGAAAAGCTCGGGGTCTCGAGGAAGTATCTGATACCGTTTCTCGAGTTCTGCGACCGGTCGGGAATCACTGAGCGGCGCGGCGAAGGCAGGGTTTTGAAGGGTCCGGGGATAAGTGTTCTTGACACCCCCCAGAGCCAATCCTAACTTCGACCGGGTAGAACACCTTTTTCCATTCTTGTCAGGAGTAAGCGTCTAAGGTCCCTCTTTCGTCAGTTTTTGGAGAACACATGAAGCACCTGTGGCGAGCGCTGGTCTTTGCGCTCGTTTTCAGCGCGTTCATGCCAGGTCGTTCGGCCGCCCAGGGAACTTCAACCCAAACCGGCCGTGGACAGGGCGCCGGATTGGAGCTGGGGCAGAACTATCCAAACCCAGTCAGTCAGGAGACACGGATTCCGTTCGTCATCGGCGAACCGCAGGGATGTACGGATTCGGGTCGGTTGCACCGCGCAAGCCTGCGCATTTACAATCTGTTGGCACAGCTGATCGCTGTGCCGGTGCTGCAGGGCGGTGCCGGAAACGTGGCTGGAGGCGAGCCGGTTGAAAATCTGTTGTTGACGTGTAGCCAGTACCTCGCGTTCTGGGACGGCAAGTATTCCCAGACCGGCGAGAACGTGGCGTCTGGTATCTACCTTTACAGACTGGAAGTCGACGGCAAGGTTCTGGTCAAGAAAATGATCGTCAGGAAGTAGTCGATTTTGACATGAGAGGGCGCGTCCTGGCAGAGCCGGGACGCGCTTTTTTCTTGTCGGACGATTATCTTCTGCCACGCTGGCGGATATCAAGTGGCACTTTCGTTGCGCCATATAAGTGTCATTGCGGCAACCACTTAGCTGGAAACTATGATTAACCCCGATAGGCTGACCGTCAAAGCCAGTGAAGCGCTGAACGCAGCGATCGACCTTGCGCGACGCGCCGGCAATCCGGTCGTCTACGACCTTCATCTGCTGCTCGCGCTGCTGGCCCAGGACGAAGGTATCGTCGTCCCCATACTGCAGAAGCTTGGGGTCGGAGTGACACCCCTCCGCGAGGCTGCGGAGAGGGAAGCCGCCCGTTACCCGAAGCAGTCAAACGCACAGCCAAACCTGTCGCGTGAGCTGAATCTCGTCTTCGACCGCGCCGAGGCCGATGCCCGCGAGCTGGGCGACGATTTCATTTCCACCGAGCACTTTCTGATCGCGCTCGCAGATGTAAAGGGGGCGGAATCGAAGACCCTTCTCAACGGCATCGGCGCAACGCGCGTGACCCTGCTCGAAGCGCTCAAATCGGTGCGCGGCACGCACAGGGTCACTGACCAGACGCCTGAGAACCAGTACCAGGCGCTCCAGCGTTACACGCGCGACCTCACCGAGGCCGCCCGCAAGGGCAAGCTCGATCCGGTCATCGGCCGGGACGAAGAAATCCGGCGCGTCATCCAGGTCCTGTCGCGGCGCACCAAGAATAATCCCGTGCTCATCGGCGAGCCCGGCGTCGGCAAGACCGCGATCGCCGAGGGGCTCGCGCAACGCATCATGAACGGCGACGTGCCCGAGAGCCTGAAGAACAAGCGCCTCGTCGGTCTCGACCTCGGCGCGCTCATCGCCGGCGCCAAATACCGTGGAGAATTCGAGGAGCGGCTCAAGGCGGTGCTCAAGGAGATCACCGAGGGCGAGGGTAAGTTCGTAATGTTCATCGACGAGATGCACATGCTCGTCGGGGCGGGGAAGGCCGAGGGCGCGATGGACGCCGGCAACATGCTCAAGCCGATGCTCGCGCGCGGCGAGCTGCGTGTCGTCGGGGCGACGACGCTCGACGAATACCGGAAACACATCGAGAAAGACGCCGCGCTGGAGCGGCGCTTTCAGCCGGTGTATGTCGGTGAGCCAAGCGTGGAAAGCACGATCGCGATTCTTCGCGGTCTCAAGGAGCGCTACGAGTCACACCACGGTGTCCGCATCACCGACGGTGCGATCGTCGCAGCCGCGACCCTTTCCAACCGGTACATCGGCGACCGCTTTCTTCCCGACAAGGCGATCGACCTCATCGACGAGGCTTCTTCGCGCCTCCGTATCGAGATCGACTCGATGCCGCAGGAGATCGACGAAGTTGAGCGGCGCGTCGTCCAGCTGGAGATCGAGCGGCAAGCCTTGCAGAAGGAAAAGGATCGCGCATCACGGGATCGCCTGAAGGCGCTCGAGCGTGAGCTCGCTGAGCTGCGCGAGAAGTCTTCGGGCATGAAGGCACAGTGGCAGCAGGAAAAGGAAACACTCGGCAGTGTCGCGAAGATCACGCAGCAGATCGAGCAGGCCCGCCTCGAGGCCGAGCAGGCGACGCGCACGGGCGACCTCGGCAAGGCGGCTGAAATCACCTACGGGACGATTCCGCAGCTGGAGCAGGGAATGCGCGAGGCCGAGCTCAAGCTGGGCAGCAGGCAGGACGGCGGCGCACGCTTCCTCAAGGAAGAAGTTGCCGCTGACGACATCGCCGAGATCGTAGCGAAGTGGACGGGCATCCCTGTCTCGAGAATGATGGAAGCAGAGCGCGAGCGATTGACGCGCCTTGAATCCGTGCTGAGCACGCGCGTCATCGGACAGGACGAAGCGGTGCGCGCCGTCTCCAACGCCGTGAGGCGCTCGCGCGCCGGGCTTCAGGACCCCAACCGTCCGATCGGCTCCTTCATTTTCCTGGGGCCGACCGGCGTCGGGAAGACGGAGACGGCGCGCGCGCTGGCGGAATTTCTATTCGATGATGAGCACGCGATGGTGCGTATCGACATGTCGGAGTACATGGAGAAGCACGCCGTCGCCCGGCTGATCGGGGCTCCGCCAGGATATGTCGGATTCGAGGAGGGCGGGCAGCTCACCGAGGCGGTACGTCGTCGCCCTTACTCGGTGGTGCTCTTTGACGAGATCGAGAAGGCGCATCCCGATGTGTTCAACATCCTGCTCCAGATTCTCGACGATGGCCGTCTCACCGACTCGCAGGGCCGCACGGTGGACTTTCGCAACTCGGTGATCATCATGACATCGAACATCGGCAGCTCGTACATACTCGAGCACACCGGCGACGACCGTGAAGCAGTCGAGGCGCAGGTGACGGCCGCACTGCGCCAGCATTTCCGTCCCGAGTTCCTTAACCGCGTCGACGACACAATCGTCTTCAAGCCGCTCGGACGGGAGCAGATCGAGCACATCATCGGCCTCCAGCTCAAGCGGCTGGAAGAGCTGCTCGCCGACAGAAAGCTCAGGATCGAGCTTACGCCGCAGGCTCGCGAAGTAATCGCGACGGAGGGTTACGACCCCGCGTTCGGGGCGCGGCCACTCAAGCGCGCCATCCAGCGGTTATTGCAAAATCCGCTTGCGATGGCGGTGCTGGAGGGCAAGTTCACCGAGGGCGATCAGATTCTCGTTGGCGTCGACAATCGCGGTGAGATGACGTTCAGCAAGACCGGAGACCTGGCAGCGGCGGAAGCGGTGACAGCCTGAAGGTGCCCGGGGCGTCAGGCGATACCGGGCTTTCCAGCAGGGATTCGGTGGATCTCGGTTTCATGACGAACGCCCTCGAGCTTGCGGCCGAAGCCGCGAAGCGCAACGAGGTGCCGGTGGGCGCGCTCATAGTGCGCGAAGGTATCATCGTTGCGGCGGCGTCGAATCGAACGGTGCGCGATCAGGATCCGACTGCGCACGCGGAGCTGCTCGCGATACGCGAGGCGGCGGCAAAGCTGGAGCGGTGGCGGCTGGACGATTGTACGCTCTATGTAACCCTCGAGCCGTGCGCGATGTGTGCGGGGGCGATCGTGCTGTCGCGCCTGAAGAGGGTGGTGTTCGGTGCCTATGATGAAAAAGCCGGAATGGCGGGATCGGTCGGCGACCTGCTGAGGCACCCACGGCTAAACCACCGCCCGGAAGTGAAGGGCGCGGTTGCGGCAGACGAATGCGCCGCGCTTCTAACTTCGTTCTTCCGCGCCCATCGAGAGATCGCGACGTAGTCGACGCGTTGATTACGGCCCACCGGCCGGATACTTTTCACTCCTGCACTTGGACAGGTGGCCGAGTGGTTGAAGGCACCGGTCTCGAAAACCGGCGCACCGGCAACGGTGTCGAGAGTTCGAATCTCTCCCTGTCCGTTTAGTACGTCCCCGGAAGGTCGCGCGGAGCGTGGTTGTCCGCGGTACTCGATGCTTATTGCGCGCAAACGATGTTGGGACGGGTGGCCGAGTGGTTTAAGGCGCACGCCTGGAAAGTGTGTGTACGTTAATAGCGTACCGTGGGTTCGAATCCCACCCCGTCCGTAGGGAAGATGTTATTCCGCTTGCGCTTAGAGAGTGCGGCGGGATTGCTTCTTTTCGGACTGAACCGTCCAGGTGTTGGGTAGGTGGGAAACGACAATTAATGCTAGGCTAGCCGCGATGGTTCAGCGAGATTATCCAGCACGTCGCCATTTCTCACCTTTGCTCGGGGCTGGGTCGCTCTATTTTGCACTGAAGCCATCGAGGGCAATTCTGAGCGACGCTAATGAACACTTAATGCAGTGCTATTTTCACATTCGTGAG
>JACCRL010000011.1 GCA_013813605.1 Gemmatimonadaceae bacterium | reverse complement strand
GTCGGCACCTGCGCCATGTCCTGCCGGTAGTAGCTCGGCGTCACCGAGCCGCCGAGTCGAAGCTCGCCTGATTCGGCGTCACGGTCGCCGGCCAGCGTGCGCAGCAGTGTCGACTTGCCGCTGCCATTGGGTCCGATGAAGCCGACGATTTCGCCGCGCTGGATGGTGGCGGTGAAGTCGCTCACCAGCGTCCGCCGCTCAACCGCTATGGTCACGCCGCGCGCGACCGCGACCTGGTCGCCGCCCCGCTCGCCGACATCGAGCCGGAGGGCCATCGCCGCGTCCTCGCCGATCGGTGAGCTGAGCCTTGCCATTCGCGCCAGCTTCTTCCGCCGCCCCTTCGCCTGTTTCGTGTTCTGTCCGGCGAGATTGCGCCGGATATAGTCCTCTTCGTTGGCGATAACACGCTTCTGCTTGTCGTGCGAGCGCTGCTGCGACAGACGGCGCTCTTCGCGCTGCTGGACAAAGGCCTCGTACCCGCCGGTATACGCGAAGGCCGTTCCGCCCTCGAGGTGCAGCACGTGATCGACGACGCTCGCCAGGAAAGCGCGGTCGTGGCTGATGAGGATGATGGTTTTCTGCGTCGCCTTGAGATAATCCTCCAGCCACTTCGTCGTCTCGAGATCGAGGTGGTTGGTCGGCTCGTCAAGGAGAAGAACATCCGCCGCGCTCACGAGCTGTCTCGCCAGTCCGAGGCGCCCGCGCTCCCCGCCGCTCAGCTGGGCAAGTGGCTGTGTGCGCGCCTTCTCGGCATCGAAGCCAAGGCCCTGCAGCACCGCATCGACCCGCGGGGGAAAGGTGTATCCGCCCTCGTGATCGAACCTCTCCAGGTCCTTGTCGTAGCGGGCGAGCATCTGCGGCGTCGCTGCCTCGCCCACAACGGCGAGCGCGTTCGCCTGTTCGGCAAGCGAGTGCTCGAGCTTGAGCAGGTCGGCGAATTCGCCGGCGCCCGCTTCCCACACTGTCGTCGCGCCGCCGAAATCGCGGTGCTGCTCGAGCAGCGCCATGCGCAATCCGGGGTGTCGCGTCACGATGCCTTCGGTCGGCTGCTGCGTTCCAGTAATCAGCCGGAACAGCGTCGTCTTGCCGCTTCCGTTTCTCCCAAGGAACGCCCAGCGGTCACCTTCGCCGATGGTAACGGTGATGTCCTTGAAGATCCGTGAGGCGCCGAACTCTACTCCGACGCTGGAGAGCGCTATCTGGGTCAAACGCTTAGCGCGCTCGCACAGGCGGCGAGGCAGCGATCGATGGTCTCAGTCGTGTGGTCACCCATGTGACCGATCCGGAACGTTGATGACTTGAGCTTACCGTACCCGCCGCCGATCCTGATTCCCCGCTCAGCGACGGCGGCGAGGAACTCTTCGCCGCGTCCAGCGGCCGGTAACCGAATCGTCGAAACCGTTGGCGACTGCGCTCCCATCGGTGCAATGTTGGCGAGATCGGTGCGCAGGTTCTTGCTCGTCGTGTCGATCCACTGTTGAACCCGGGCCGCCATTGCGCGGTGTCGTTCCCAGCGCGCCTCGATTCCCTCGGCGGCGATGTCGGTGAGCTGAGCCTCGAGCGCGTACATCAGAGAAACCGCCGGCGTGCTCGGCGTCTGATTCTTTCTTGCGTACGCGTCGAGCTCTACGATGTCGAAATAGACGCCCCGGTTGCCGATGCCACGTGCCTGCTCGACGAATGCCGGCGATGCGACGGCGAAGCCGAGACCCGGCGGCAGGGCGAACGCTTTCTGCGATCCGGTGAGTACGAAGTCCAGCTTCCATTCATCGAAGAGCAGCTCGGCGCCGCCAAGACCGCTCACGCTGTCGATGATGCACATCACGCCGTAGCGGTGCGCCGCGTTGGAAAGGGCGTGCACATCGTTGAGAGCGCCGGTGGATGTTTCGGAGTGGGCGACGGTGACCGCGCTGTACTTGCGCGCCGCAAGCCTGTCCTCGAGCTGGGGCACGGCGTGAGTCTGACCCCAGGCAACCTCGTAGCGATCGACGTCTCTCCCGCACATTGTCGCGATGTGCGCGAAACGTTCAGAGAACGCGCCATTCACCAGTGCGAGGATGCGGCCCGGCGGTGCGCAGCGGATCGCCGATTCCATCATGCCGGTGGCGGAGCACGCGGCGA
>JACCRL010000453.1 GCA_013813605.1 Gemmatimonadaceae bacterium | reverse complement strand
GGCGTGAGCATTCCTGTCATTGCGATCATCGGCAGGCCGAACGTCGGCAAGTCTGCTCTCTTCAACCGAATCGTCGGCGACCACAGCGCGATCGTCAGCGACGAAGCCGGTACGACGAGGGACCGTCACTTCGCGCGCGCAGACTGGAACAACCGCCAGTTCTGGCTTGTCGACACCGGTGGCCTTACGGACGACCCGCACATCCCGATGGATGTCGAGATCAAGCGTCAGGTGATGCAGGCGATCGAGGAATCGGACCTGCTGCTGCTCGTCGTCGACGCCAAAAACGGCCTGCACCCGAGCGACTCGCGCGTCGTGACGCTTCTACGTGAATCGAGGAAGCCCTGGGTGCTCGTCGCCAACAAGGTCGACGATCCCTCGACCACCGATTTCTACGAGTTCTACGAGCTGGGTGCGGGCGACCCGATACCGGTTTCGGCCGTGAACGGGAAGAACTCGGGCGACCTGCTCGATGTGATCGTGGAAAGGATCCCGATTATGGCCGAGGAGGTGCCGGAATCGTTGCGGGTTGCAGTCGTGGGCCGGCCGAATGTCGGCAAGTCTTCGATCATCAACAGACTGCTCGGCGAAGAAAGACTTGTCGTCAACGACGAGGCGGGTACGACGCGCGACGCGATCGATACGCCGATGGCGTTTCACGGGCGACAGCTGATCTTCGTTGATACGGCGGGGCTCAGGCGACAGTCCAAGGTGAGCGACGGAATCGAGTTCTATTCCTCACTGCGCACGCGGCGCGCGATCGAGCGGGCCGATATCTGCATTCTCGTTCTCGACGCCGTAGAGGGCCTGCACAACCAGGACCTCAAGATCGCATCGCTGGCCTGGGATTCGGGACGCGGCCTGATCGTCGTGGTGAACAAGTGGGACCTCAAGGAAAAGGACGTGAACACCGCGGCCAAGTTCGAGGTGGAGTGCGCGGAGAAGGCTCCGTTCCTGAAGTTCGTCCCCTTCGTCTTTACATCCGCGCTCAGCGGACAGCGCGTGACGAAGATTCTCGAGCTGCTGATCGAGGTGGACGCCGAGCGGCACAAGCGGATTTCGACATCGCAGGTGAACACGACGCTCGAAGACATCGTCGGACGCAGGCAGCCGCCCCAGGCAGCGGGCCGCGAGATCAAGCTGAACTACGCGACCCAGGTCGAAACGGCGCCGCCGGTGATCGCCGTGTTCGGCAACAACCCCGATCTCGTGCAGGAGCATTACGTCCGTTATCTCCACAATGGCTTTCGCGAAGCGTGGGGGTTTCGCGGCAATCCGCTTCGCATAATCATGCGCCGCAAGTCGGCATAGGATGTCGCCGGTTCTCGGCGTTCTCATTGCCTACGTCGCCGGCTCGGTTCCCTCCGCCTATCTGGCGGGCCGGGCGAGAGGTGTAGATCTCAGAAAGGTCGGCTCGGGAAATCTCGGTGCGACTAACGTCGCGCGCGTGCTCGGCGCGAAGACTGGAGCGGCCGTATTTCTCGCCGACCTGCTGAAGGGATTCCTGCCCGTGTTTTTTCTGCCGCGGTTCGCCGAGACGCTGAGGCCTGAGCTCTGGGCGCTCGCGTACGGAGTGGCAGCCATCGTCGGTCACGTGAAGCCGGTATTCCTTCTCGGGAAGGGTGGGGGGAAGGGAGTAGCCACCGCCAGCGGTGTATTTCTCGCTCTCGCGCTGGTGCCGATGCTCATCGCGCAGGTCGTTTGGGCGGGCGTATTCTACGCAACACGCTACGTGAGTCTCGCATCCCTTGCCGGAGCTGCGGTGCTGCCAATCGCGATACTGGCGGTCTCGCGCGATCCCCGGTCGCCCGTGTTTCTGGCCGCTCTCCTTATTGCCGCGTTCGTATTCTGGACGCACCGCGCCAACATTTCGCGCCTCCGCCGCGGCGAGGAGCATCGATTTGTGAAAAAGGCAGAGGCTTCCTGATGCAGTGCGCCGTCATCGGTGCCGGCGCGTGGGGCACCGCGCTCGCCGACCTGCTCGGGCGAAGCGGACACGATGTCAGGCTCTGGGCGTTCGAGCCGGACGTCGTGGATTCGATCAATTCGCGCCGCGAGAACGTCCGCTTTCTGAAGGGGCATTCACTCGCTCCGCGTGTCACCGCGCACGGAAACCTTGCGCAGGCCCTCAGTGGCGCCGAGCTCGTCACTTTCGCAACGCCGTCCCAGATGCTGCGCGGGATCGCGCGCTCGTCAGGACACTCTGTAGGGAAGGGAGTTCCGATCGTCGTCGCGTCGAAGGGAATCGAAAGCGGCACACTCGCCCTCATGAGCGACGTTGCCGCTCAAGAAATTCCTCACGCGGAAGTGGTAGCCCTCTCCGGCCCGAGCTTCGCGACCGAGGTGGCGGGATGCCAGCCCACCGCGGTCGTAATTGCCGCCCGGAACGAAGCAACAGCGCTCTCGGCGCAGCGCGTGTTCAGCTCGCCCTACTTCAGGACGTATACTCATGACGATGTCATCGGCGTCGAGCTGGGCGGCGCGCTCAAGAACGTGATGGCTGTCGCCACCGGAATCGCCGAGGGGCTTGGCCTTGGCTTCAATGCGCGGGCCGCGCTGATCACGCGCGGGCTCGCCGAGATGACGCGCCTTGGTGTCGCCCTCGGCGCCGATCCTGCAACTTTCGCGGGGCTGGCTGGGCTTGGCGATCTCGTCCTCACGTGCACGGGCTCGCTGAGCCGGAACCGCGCCGTTGGCGTTGAGCTGGGCAAGGGTCGCTCACTGGAGGATGTCCTGAAGGATAGGGAGACCATCGCCGAAGGTGTGGTGACCGCGCAGAGTGCACGCGAGCTCGCGGCGCGGCATGGTGTGGAAATGCCGATTGTTGACACTGTTAATCGCGTACTTTTCGACGGGCAGCCCGCCCGCGGCGCAATTGCCGCACTGATGTCGAGAGAGCTCCGTTCGGAGGTCGATGGATGAAAAGCAAGGAACCGGTTCAGGAGTTCTTCTCGATCGGGGACGTCTGCTCGCTCACCGATCTCAAGCCGCATGTGCTCCGCTACTGGGAGAGCCAGTTCAAGTTCCTGCACCCGGCCAAGAACCGCTCCGGGAACCGGGTCTACCAGCGACGCGAGATCGAGTTGATCATGCTCGTCAAGCAATTGCTTTACACGGAGAAGTACACGATTGACGGCGCCCGCCAGAAAATCGACGAATACCGGAAGAGCGGAGAGCTGAGGACGGTGGCGCGGGCGGCACTGGATTCGCAGACAGTCGAGTCGATGGAGACCGATCTACGGTCCATACTTGCGATTCTCGACGGTGAGACCGAAAAAAAGGGGAGTGAAAGTTGATCGAACCACTCGTTGTCATCCTGCCTTGCTACAACGCCGGGCCTTCGCTGGAGAAGGTCGTCAAGGACCTGCGCGCGCACCTGCCGAAAGCCTTCATCATCGGCGTGGACGATGGCTCCACCGACGGATCGCGCCCGCTGATCAAGAAAGTGTGCGACCAGGTGATCGTCTTTGAAAAGAACAAGGGCAAGGGCATGGCGCTCCGCGCCGGATTTGCGATGGCGCTGGAGAAGGGCGCTGCCGCCGTGCTCACCATTGATTCCGACGGGCAGCACGATGCGGCGTTCGCGCCGTCCATCGTGAACGCGCTCGACCGCGCCGACATCGTGATCGGGACGCGCGACTTCGCCGGCGAAGCAGTGCCGAAGCACCGTCGCATCGCGAACATCATTTCCTCCGCCGCAACGCGGGCCGTTTCCGGCGGCAGAGTTCGCGACAGCCAGTCAGGATACCGCGCGTTCAAGGCCGAAGTGCTGAGGAAGGTGGACGCAAAGGGTGACCGGTATGAGTTCGAGACCGATTTCATCATTCTCGCGGCGCGAATGGGCTTCACGTCGGTGAACGTTCCCATCTCCACGATCTACGGATCGCCCAGCTACTTCAACGAGTTCAGCGATGCATGGCTGGTGATCAAGGTGCTGTGGCGCCACAAGGCCGGGATCTTCAACCGTTGAGACTGCTATGCACCAACGACGACGGTATTCTCGCCCATGGCCTCGACTGCCTCATTAAGGCAGCGGAGCCGCTTGGCGAGATCACTGTCGTCGCCCCGGACCGCGAGCAGAGCGCAACGAGTCACTCGCTCACGCTGCACCATCCGGTACGGCCGATCGAGCGCGGAGACCGCCGCTTCCAGGTAGACGGAACTCCCACTGACTGCGTCATGCTCGCCGTGGAAGCGCTGATGCCTGAGCGTCCGGATTGGGTTCTCAGCGGCATCAACCACGGCCAGAACATGGGTGAGGATGTCCTTTACTCGGGAACGGTGGCCGCGGCGATGGAGGGACTGTCGCTTGGCATCCCGTCCATCGCCATCTCGTTTGCCGGCGGCGACCTTCGCGCCGACGTCAGCATGCTCAGCGACCATATCGAGCCGCTGCGAAATCTGCTTCGCCACGTGATCCAGCTCCCTTCGTTCCCGGACCACACGCTGCTCAACATCAATCTTCCTCCTCTTGGCGGAGGAAACATCAAGGGTGTAAAGCTGACTCGACTCGGGCGAAGGGTATACTCTGATTCGCTCAAGCCGATGCAGGATCCGTGGGGCAGGCAGATTTACTGGATTGGCGGAGGATCGATCGCCTGGTCCGGCGAAGGAGACTCGGATTTCCGCGCCGTGCAGGAAGGCTACATCTCGGTGACCCCGCTGCATCTCGACCTCACGCATCACGCGATGCTCGCCGCACAGGAGACCTGGTGGCAGCAGCTGTAGAGCACGAGCTGAGGGGGCCGCGCCGGCGCCTCGTCGAGACACTGCAGCAGGAGGGCATCCGCGATCTCGCCGTGCTGCAGGCAATCGACGCAACGCCGCGCCACCTCTTCGTACCCACGGGCGTCAGGCACCGCGCCTACGAAGATTCAGCGCTGCCGATCGGGAGTGGACAAACGATATCCCAGCCTTCGATTCATGCCCGATATCTCGAGCTTTTAAAACTGACTGGGAAGGAGAAGGTGCTCGAGATCGGAACGGGCTCCGGTTATCAGACGGCGCTCCTGTCGCAACTTGCCGCGCAGGTGTTCTCAATCGAGCGAATTCCCGCGCTGCTCGACAAGGCGCGCGAGATCATCCAGCAGATCGGCGCGCGCAACATATCGTTCCTGCTTGGTGACGGCACGCTCGGGTGGCGACAGTATGCGCCGTACGACGCGATCCTCGTCGGTGCGGGTGCGCCGGAGGTACCTTCCACGTATCAGGAACAGCTCGCTGAGGGAGGTCGCATTCTCATTCCGCTCGGTGACCGCGAGGAGCAGACGCTGTTCATGCTCACACGCCGCGGCGATACGCTCGAGAAGACTGAGATTGCGCCGGTGCGTTTCGTGCCGCTGCTGGGCAAGTACAGCTGGCAGGGATGACGATGATGCGACCTTCGACGAGACCGTACGTTCCGATACCGGGGCAGGGGAGCGACTCACAAGGGGCTGCCGGGAAGTTCGAGATCCAGCCTCCATTCGTTCCGGGAAGGAGCGTCGCGCATGAGCCTCCTCGGTCTTCGGGCGCCGAGCCGTCACTCGCGGCGATGGCTTCCTATCCGCCGATCGAGGATTTTCTCGCTGACGAAGATGGCGGCGAAAGCTACGACGATGCCGGATACCCGCCGCCGATCGAGCATTTCATGGACTCGGGCGAGGAGACAGAGGAAGCGGCACCGGCCAGCCCGAGCTTTTCTCAGCCTCGGACGAGTGGCGAGGAGCCGGGTTGGGGACAGACCGACTGGCAGGGTTACGACTGGAGATCGGCGGGGGCACTCGGCGAAGGTGCCGAGCAAGCGCGCAACGACTGGGCCGCAACCGACTGGCAGGGCACTCCCGCGCACGGGCGCGATACTCGACAAAGCGCCGCCCAGGCGATTGCCGCCGCGCTGGACCAGATAGCCGAGCGCATCCGCTCCGGTGAGCTGAGCGTGCCATCGGCAGAGCTTGTCACCGACCAGGCAACAATCGCGGCGACGCTGGCAGCACTGCTCGGCGTGCGCCGCTGACACCAGCATGAAGAGCGTGCACCTTCTCGTGACGGGAAGGGTCCAGGGCGTCGGGTTTCGCTGGTTCGTGAGGCAGAAAGCGCGGGAGCTCCGCCTCGCCGGATGGGTGATGAACCGTGGCGATGGAAGTGTCGAGGTTGCCGCCTCGGGAGAAGCAGATGATCTGGAGCGGCTGGAGAAAGCGTTGAGGAAGGGTCCCCCAGGAGCGAGCGTAACCGACGTAACTCCCATCGCGGAGGGTTCCGGTGGGGAATTGAACGCTCCTTTCGAAATCCGGCGTTGACCTGATACCCGTCTGCTTGAGTAAGCACAGCGCAAGCAATAACTTGAAAAACCTTCGCGCCCTCGTAGCTCAGGTGGATAGAGCAGCGGTTTCCTAAACCGTTGGCCGGGTGTTCGAGTCACCCCGGGGGCACTCGCCCAACATCTTGTAGCAGCGTTAGTTAGCGCGTTTGCCTCAAGCGGGTTAAATCGCCTCGCGACGATTTGGACAGAATCGTCACGCACCACCTATGCAGCGCCGGGCAGACATCATAACACTCACCCGAATGCAGGCCAACCTCGCAACGACTCTTCTCCTTTCATTCTGCATGTCAGGGACGATCTCTTTCGCTATGACGGCGATCAACTCGGGATTCGCTGGCGCTTTCGTTGCCCGGTGGGCGCACAACTACTTGATCGCCTTTATAGTGGCTCTGCCAACCTCGTTGATCGTGCGACCCGTGGTCAAACGATTCATCGAAAAGCGCACTCGAAGCGTGACGGGCGGGTAGAGTGGCGTCGCCAAGCGGCGAAGTGCACGGGGCGGAATTAGAGAGAGAGGCCTACTCGCATTGCCGCGCCGTTCGTACCACCTTGTTTGCAGATTACCATTGAGCTTTCACTTTTCCGATAAATGACAACACCGCGCGTTCCCGCCAAGCGTCAGCCGCTGGGCCTCGAAGACGACTCCATGACCGACTGGTTCACGCTGCATAAACGCGAGCTGACCTGGGCAGTACTTGCGCTGGCGATCCTTTTCGGCGGCCTTTGGTTCTGGCGGAGGTCGCAGTCAATAAAGGCGACGCGCGCCGAGGCAGCCTACTTCCAGGCCCGTCGCTCGGCGGCGGCGGGGAACCTCCCGCTTGCCGTTACCGAGCTTCAAAAGGTCGCCAACCGATACGAGGGGACAAGGAGCGGAACTCAGGCGAGGTTGTTCGTCGCGCAGCTCCTCTACCAGCAGAAGAAGTACAAGGAGGGCGTGGCCGAGCTCAAGAAGGCGGAGTCGAAAGCGGGCGCCGAGGACCTGCTGCCCTCGATCTATGTGCTTGAGGCCACCGGGCATGAAGAGCTCAAGGACTTCATTGCGGCCGCTGAACGGTATAAAATGGCTTCGG
Source organism: Gemmatimonadaceae bacterium (assembly GCA_013813605.1). Lineage (GTDB taxonomy): Bacteria > Gemmatimonadota > Gemmatimonadetes > Gemmatimonadales > Gemmatimonadaceae > UBA4720. The sequence goes on along the minus strand of JACCRL010000453.1, from coordinate 3,365 downwards.
CGGCGACCCGCTTCGCGGCCGAGAAAGAGCAGTTCCTGGCGGCAGCGGCGCGGGCTTATGCAGCCGGAGGAAAAACGGCTGAGGCAAAGGCCATCTGGACCACTTTGGCTGCGGACGACGCGGGAACTATGGCCGCCGAGGCGCGGGTCCGGCTGGGCGAGCTCAACGCCAGGCCGATGAAGATCTAGCTACCGTCGATCCACCCACTTCGAGGGCGAGCAGCATGGCCGTGAACATGAACCGTCAGAAAGTACTGATCGGGGGCCTCGCCGCCGGCCTCGTTCTCAACATCATCGACTTTCTGTCCAACGGGGTCATCTTTGCCGACCGGATGAAGGCCGACGCCAACGCCTTCAAGCCGGGCCTGGGCGATCAGATGGCGGCGATGGGTGGGGGCCAGATCGCCACTTACGTCTTTTTCGATTTCGTCGTAGGGATCCTGCTGGTCTGGACGTATGCAGCGATTAGGCCCCGTTTTGGACCCGGGGTCCGGACAGCTCTGTATGCGGCCTTGGTTTTCTTTGTCTTCGGAATGATCCTCACCTGGGGCTATCAGGCGTCCGGGATGATGTCCGCGGGCCTGTGGCGGTCGTACAGTCTGGTCTGGCTGGTCAACCTCGTGCTGGCCTCGATCGTAGGCGGAAAGATCTACTCCGAAGCTCCGGACGGCAGGGCGGTCTAGGCTAACAATCGTCCCGGCTCGTTGCCCGCAAACGAACCCTAAGTCACCCTCCGTGTGCCCCTTCGAGTATCAGCCCAGTATATGCGTATAAGATAGATTATGTAAACTACCCCTTGGGGATAAGTGTGCAGAAGTCTGCCCTACGAGGATCAGCCATTTATAATCGGTTTAGAGGTAAGAGGTTACGGGCTACTTGGTAAAGTGAAGTCTAGATGGCAATGGTGACGCCATTAACTCCCCGCCTTGCCGACACACTGTCAGCTGGCTTCGCCCAAAGTGCCCCGGAAGACCAACCGGCCCTGACCGCGGAGCGACGGGTGCCAAGCCGCACCCGCCCTTCGTAACCGCACTGTCAGCGGGAGGCCCGAGCGAGTGGTGAGCTCCACTTCGTCGGCCGCCTTGCCCCAGGAAGCCAGGAGGATCGCCGTCGCTACGGCACCGGTTCCGCAGGCTAGCGTTTCCGCTTCCACACCTCGCTCGTAGGTCCGATAGACCCAGGTACCGGCGGCGCCCGGGACGACGAAGTTCACGTTCGCCCCCTCCCTGAGACTTGGGTGGTGGCGCAGCTCAAGGCCTCGGCCGGCGACGTCCACTGCCTCGAGGTCGGCGACGGCCAGGGTCAGGTGCGGCACCCCGACCTTGGCAAAGCCGATCCTGGCTTCACCTTCACCACGGGTCACTTCGAGCGCATCGGGCGAAACCTCCGTGACCGGCTCCAGGTCGATCTCCGGCAGTCCATCCCGGATTCTCACCTTAAGAGACCCCGCTGCGGTATCGAGGATGAAGCCCGCCGGCTTCGTCATTCCCAACTCGACGGCGAGGCTCGCGCTGCAAAGGCTGGCGTTCCCGCAGAGGGCCGCCACGGTTCCGTCGGCGTTGTAGTAGCGCATGGCGACCCTGCCCTCGGCCACCTTCTCGAGGAAGACAACGCCATCGGCCCCAACCCCGGTCCCTCGGGCCGCCAGCGCCCGAATCGTCCCGGCCGCCTCGAGATTCCCGGCACCCTTATCGGTGACGTCGAAAACTACGAAATCGTTGCCGGAGCCCGACATCTTATAGAACTGCCTTCCAGCCAGAGATTCGGGCATCAGATCCGACCGATGAGCGACCACCACCGGAGGCGCCATACCATCCAGACGCCCTCCCGGAAAATCTTCTTCGACATGTTACTCTTGCCCTCGGTGCGATCCACAAAGACGATAGGTATCTCGACGATGCGGAAACCGAGCTTCCATGCCCTAAAGGACATTTCGATCTGAAACGCGTAACCGTTTGATTGTACAGCATTTAAATCAATCGTTTCAAGTACATTGCGACGGAAGCACTTGTACCCTCCCGTCGCGTCGAACAGTGGAAGTCCGGTGATTGCCCGTGCATAGATGTTCCCGCCGTAGCTCAGGATGAGCCGGCTCATGGGCCAGTTCACGACGTTTACGTGGCCGTCCTGGTAGCGAGATCCAAGGACGACGTCGGCCTCGCGGATCGCATCGAGGAATTCGGGCAGCCGATCCGGGTTGTGCGAGAAGTCGGCGTCCATCTCGAAAATCAGGTCGTATTTCCGCTCCAGGGCCCACTTGAAGCCGGCGATGTAGGCGGTGCCGAGTCCAAGCTTCCCCGCCCGATGCAGGACGTGTACGCGGGGATTGGAGTTGGCGATGGCGCTGACAATGGCTCCGGTGCCGTCCGGCGACCCGTCGTCCACGACCAGAATCTCCAGGCTCGCGTCCTGTGCCAGCACCGCCGGGATCAATCGCGCGATGTTGTTCCGCTCGTTGTAGGTCGGGATGATAACGAGGGCGCGGTCAGGCAACGGCTCTCCGGTCCAGCCAGAGCCCGGCGCCGAGCGCTATCGCCCCCAGTGCCAGCGCGAACAGCGTTATCGCCTTCCCCTTATCGTACGGGGCGCTCCGGAAGGTAAGCTCCACCCGGCGCGCACCGGCTGGCAGCTCGACCCCGATAAGAGTGTAATCCACACGCCCCGAGCGTGCGGGTTTCCCGTCTACCGTTGCCGTCCAGCCGGGATAATAGTTCTCGGAAACCACGAGGGCGGATCCAGCGGGAGCCGCCGCGGTGAGCTCGAGACTCACCCTTCCCGGCTCGTAGCTCGTGACACTGGCGCCCACAGGAAGAGGTTCGGGCAACGCCTGCACGGAGGGAGCAGCCTCGACATCAGCGGACGGGTCGAACAGCGCCGCGCGCCGGACGTCGAATCTCGGATCCAGCACCGTCGCGAGCACCTCGGCGTCAGGCGCTTTGACCGAAACCGGCGTAACCCAGGCATACGGATTCGACGCAGTGAGCTTGTACAGCCAGGTCTGATCTCCAGCGGCGTTTTTCACCGGGCCCTTAACCAGCGCGATGTTGGCCACGAACGGAAGCTCGTTATTGTTGGTGAGCAGAAACTTCGTGTTGGTGAGCTGCAGGAAGTTGGGGTTGAACAGCTGGTTGTAATCCTGGTCCTTACCCATGAGAGTGTTGAAGCGGCCGAGTTGGTTGCCGTGATAGCCCATCACGTTCCGAATCTTGTGGGACATGAGAGCATCGCCAGTCAGAAAAGGATCGGGCGAAGGAGGATCGACGAGCGGGAACGCCAGCACGCGCCCCGGCTGCGGCTCGGCCCTGAGCGTTTCGATGATCGCATCGGCAGCGTACACGCGTGACGCGGGCTCTGAAAACATCCAGT
>JACCRL010000198.1 GCA_013813605.1 Gemmatimonadaceae bacterium | reverse complement strand
GCCACCACATTCTCACGCACGCTTACTGGCGGGAGGGCGGACCGGAGTTCGCCAACGTCAACATCATGGCGGTGGCGCACGGGACGGAGAAGTCTCTCGTGCTCGAGCACAAGGCGGCAATCGACGCCCACCTCGAATCGATCGGCATTCCCGTTCTCTACACCAACGTGTTCTGGGGTGGCCGCAGCGAGATCAAGCCGTCGGAGATCTCGCCGCTGGAGTACGCCGCGTGGGGCGGGCGGGTCGGACTGGCCCTTGAAGCGCGGCGTACGGACTCACTCAATTGAGCGAGGGCAAGGTTTATCTCGTCGGGGCCGGACCCGGCGATCCCGGGCTGATAACGGTGCGCGGCCGCGACCTGGTTGCCACCGCTGACGCCATCGTTTACGACGCGCTCGCCAATCCGGCGCTGCTGCCGAGCGATGCGGCTCGGGCCGGCCGGCCCGAGCTCTACTTCGTTGGCAAGCGCGGCGGCGAGAAAGAGTCGGCGTCGCAGGAGGAGATCAACGCACTTCTCGTCAAGCTTGCGCGTGAGGGCAAGCGCGTCGTGAGGCTCAAGGGTGGGGACCCTCTCGTCTTCGGCCGCGGCAGCGAGGAGGCCCAGGCGTGCAACGACGCGATCATCGATTTCGAAATCGTGCCGGGAGTGACGGCCGGCATCGCGGCAGCGGCCTATGCGGGCATCCCGGTGACACACCGCGGACTCGCTGCATCGGTGACGTTCGTGACCGGACACGAAGATCCGACGAAGCCGGCAACGCAGACCGATTGGCGCGCGCTCGCAAAGGTCGGCGGGACGATCGTGATCTACATGGGCGTCAAGACACTCGCGCGAATCTCGGAAGCGCTGATCGACGCTGGAATGCCGGCGGAGATCCCAGCCGCCGCAATCCAGTGGGGGACGCACCCGAAGCAGAAGACCAGCGTTGCCACGCTCGCAACTCTCGCCGCCAAGGCGGAAGAGCAGGGAATCACGGCGCCCGTCATTACGGTGATCGGATGGTCGGTGGTGCTGCGCGACGAGATCAGCTGGTTCGAGAAGCGGCCGCTGTTCGGGAGGCGAATCGTCGTCACGCGGTCGGCGCAGCAGGCGGGGATTCTGAGCGACAAGCTGCGTGACCTTGGCGCCGATGTTCTCGAGATGCCCGCGACCGAGATCGAGCGTCTGGACCTGGCGCCGCTCCGTGCCGCGGTCGAGAGGGTGGACGGATTTGCGTGGCTCGTTTTCACCAGCCAGAACGCGGTGGCAATCTTCTGGGAGTTGCTGCTGGCGAGCGGCCGCGACGCGCGCGCTCTCTCCGGCGCGAAGATAGCGGCCGTCGGTCCGGCGACCGCCGGCGTGCTGCTCCAACACGGTATCGTGGTCGATGTAATTCCGGAGCGTTTCGTCGCCGAAGCGCTGCTGGAGTCGTTGCGGGCGCGCAATGACGTCTCGGGGCGGACTGTGCTTTACGTGACGGCCGAGGGGGCGCGCGACGTTTTGCCGGCCGGACTCACGGAGATGGGGGCGCACCTGGTCGTTATCGAAGCGTACACGTCTACCCCATCCGTCAGCGGCGCGAGTCGGCTGTCACGCGCCATCGAAGCGGGTAAGGTGAACCTCGTCACCTTCACGTCAGCATCGTCAGTGAAGGGGTATGTAGAGGCAGTCGGCCCCGCACTCGCGCAGCGTACTCCCGGCGCATCGATTGGTCCGCAAACCAGCGCTGCGATGCGGGAGGCGGGCATCGAGGTCAGGTGCGAGGCGAAGGAATCGACGATCGATGGCCTTGTCGCATCGGTACTCGATGGCCGCTAACCGTTCGGCCAGCGACGTAGTGCGCATTGCGACCCGTGCATCGGAGCTCGCGCTGACGCAGGCGAAGCTCGTACAGGACGCTCTGCGTGCGCACGGGCTCGCCTCCGAGCTCGTCACATTCAAGACCACCGGTGACAAGAATCTCGACCAGCCGCTCAGCGAGATCGGCGCGAAGGGTCTCTTCACGCGCGAGCTGGAAGTGGCGCTCGCAAAGGGGAAGGTGGACTGTTGCGTGCACTCGCTGAAGGATCTCCCCACCGAGTCCCCTGATGGCCTCGAGATCGCGGCGCAGCTGCCGCGCGAGGATCCGCGCGACGTGCTGATCGTGAGCCGCGTGGTGGGAGGGGAAGGACTCGATGATCTCCCCGCTGGCTCACGCGTCGGGACATCGAGCCTCCGCCGCCGCGCCCAGCTCATGGCGCGCCGTCCCGACCTGGAGGTCGTGGAGCTGAGGGGAAACGTTCCAACCCGGTTGAGCAAGGTTGAAACGGGTAAGGTGCACGCGGCAATTCTGGCGGCCGCCGGCCTCATTCGTCTCGATGCGCAGCAGCGCATCACCCAGTTCCTCGACGCGCCGGCGTGGCTGCCGGCGGCCGGACAGGGCGCAATCGCAATTCAGATCCGCGCGGATGACGACCGCATGCGCGAAGCTGTTGGCCGGCTCGATCACCGGCCGACATCCGTTGCGACACGCGCGGAGCGTGCCTTCCTCGCCGCGCTCGAGGGCGGCTGCCAGGTTCCGATCGGCGCGCTCGTAATGATGGAGGGTGGGCGGGCTACCTTACACGGCATGCTGTCCGATCTTGCCGGGCGTCACATCGTGCGGGGCTCACACGCGGTCGATGAGACATCGCCGGAAGCGGCTGGCGAAGCGCTCGCCGACGAGATCCGCTCGCGAGGCGGGAGTAGTCTCCTCGTCGAGCTGCGCCAGCTCGATCAGCTGCCCGCCCCACAACCGGAATAGGCCTTGTCTTCATTTCCTGAGTATCGCGGCCGTCGTCTGCGCCGGACTCCAGCGCTCCGCGCCCTCGTCCGCGAGACACACCTGGCGCCGTCACAGCTCGTGCTGCCCGTCTTTGTGCGCGACGGGAAGAAGCTGCGGCGTCCCATCTCTTCGATGCCGGGCGTGAGCCAGACGTCGGTTGATGAAATGCTTCGCGACGCGGAAGCGGCTGCCGAGGCCGGAGTCGGCGGCATCATCCTCTTCGGCATCCCCGAGAAGAAGGATGCGAAAGGCTCCTCGGCGTGGGATGAAAAGGGCCCCGTGCAGCGCGGCGTGAAAGCGCTGAAGTCCGAGCTGCCCGACCTCGCCGTGATTACCGACGTCTGCATGTGCGAGTATACAGACCACGGCCACTGCGGCGTGCTCAGGGAT
>JACCRL010000449.1 GCA_013813605.1 Gemmatimonadaceae bacterium | reverse complement strand
CCGGGGATCGGCACGACGCGCACGCCCGCCTCGACCGCGGCCGCGACCAGTCGCGAACCGGGATCGGAAAGAAGCGGCGTGCCGGCATCGGAGATGAGGGCGATCGAATCGCCGGCGATGAGCCGCGCGACGAGACGAGGTGTCTCCTTTGCTTCGTTGTGCTCGTGATACGACGACACAGCTGTCTGTATGCCGTGATGGTCCAGCAGGCGCTTCGAGTGGCGCGTGTCCTCCGCGACGATCAGTTGTGCGGAGGACAGTGTCTCGATGCCGCGCCGCGAGAAGTCACCCAGGTTGCCGATGGGAGTGCTCACGACGTAAAGCGTTCCCGCGCTCGCGGCGCTCGACGGCGCGCTGGCGGGCAAGAGTCGCCTAGGCGGCGTACTTCTCGAACTTCTCCGCGAGCTGCGGCTTGCCGACGAAGCCGATCACCTGGTCGACGAGCTTTCCGTCCTTGAAGAACAGGATTGCGGGGATGGAGCGCACGTTGAACTTGGTCGACGTCTTGATGTTGGTATCGACGTCCACCTTGGCAACCTTGGCCTTGCCCTTGTACTCGATTGCAAGCTGGTCGAGCACGGGAGCGATCATGCGGCACGGCGCGCACCACGCCGCCCAGAAATCCACCACCGCCAGTCCCTTGTGCTGCTCGATCTGCGTCTCGAAATCCGAATCGGTTACATCCACTGCATTCGACATCTACGCCTCCAGCCGCGGGGTAGCCCGCGGAGCGTCTTGAGTTAGTTTGGCAGGAAGCCTTTGTCTCTCGCAATTTAATGACCCCAACAACCCCGCGCGGCATACGCGTCTCGCACATCGGGATCGCGGTTGACTCCCTTGCCCGGACGGCACCCTTTTTTCGGGATGTGCTGGGCCTTTCGGAAGTCGCGCTGGACGACGCCGACGGCGCACGAATCGCCGGATTCGACGCGGGTGGGTCGCTCGTCGAATTACTCGAAGGCAGCTCGGCGGACTCGCCGATCACCCGCTTCCTCGAGAAGCGGGGACCCGGCATCCATCACATCTGCTTCGCGGTGGACGACCTTGACGCAACGCTGGCTCGGTGCCGCGAGGCGGGAGTCATTCTGGTGGACGAAACGCCGCGCATCGGCGCGGAGGGCAAGCGGATCGCATTTCTGCACCCCCGGTCAACGGGCGGGGTGCTGGTGGAGCTCTCAGAGCACTAGTTGCCGGACCTACCGCAGAAATCCTTGACGGCGGCGATCTCCATGTTGTCCACGTACCAGCGCTGGCCCGGGCCCTGGATCACGTAGAACGTGGGCTGGCGGGTGAGCTGTCCCTTCGTCAGCTCGACGCGCACCGCGCGGTGCCCACCCTCCCAGCTCTGCTCGCTGAGAATGCGATACTTGTCGTGCATGAAGTAGCAGGCGAGAATGATCTCGCGCTTCTCGAGCTCGACACGGTCCATCACGTCGCGAGCGGCACCGTTCTTGGTGCCGAAGATGACGGACATCGCCTGGAGGTCCTGCGCCTTGACGGCACGGAGGAACTGATCGACGGCGAGACGGGGGGTGAGCGCACCGGTGGCGTTGACGCCGGCCGATTGGGCGGGGTTTGGGCGCGGGCTGCTCGCACAGGCTGATGAGAGAATGGCAATGACTGCGATTAATCTGAACGACACTTATCAAGCCTCCGAGAGAATGTACCGCGCATACACGGGACGGTGACGATGGCACTTAAGCAACAACGGCTCTACGTGAACATCGATCACGTCGCCACGCTCAGGCAGGCGCGGCGCGGCGCTGAGCCTGACCCGATTGAGGCGGTAGCTATCTGCGAAGCGGCAGGCGCCGACGGCATCACCGCGCATCTGAGGGAAGACCGCCGGCACATCCAGGACGCGGACATCGAACGGCTGGCACAGAGTGTCACTACCTATTTCAATCTGGAAATCGCCTGCGTCGAAGAGATGATCGCGATCGCGCGCCGTCTCCGCCCGCAGCAGGTGACACTCGTACCCGAGCGCCGTGAAGAAGTTACGACCGAGGGCGGACTCGACATCATCTCCGACCCGACGCGAATCAGCGATGCCATCTCTGCCCTTTCCGACGCCGGCATCAGGACGAGCCTCTTCATCGATCCTGCGCCGAGCGTGGTCGAGATGGCGAGAAAGCTCGGCGTACCGGCGATCGAGTTCCATACCGGATCGTATGCGCACTCCCCGCCAGGAGACGGCGGGGCTCTTGCCGCCCTGCGTAAAGCGTCGCATCAGGCTGCCGGCCTCGGTCTCGCCGTTCACGCCGGGCACGGGCTCACTGTGACGAATGTCGGCCCTGTGGCCTCTATACTGGAGATAGAAGAGCTCAATATCGGTCACTCCATCGTCAGCAGGGCTGTTTTCACGGGCTTGCATGCCGCGGTAACCGAGATGAGACAGGCAATGGAAGCCGCGCGCGGCCACCTTTCTGAGCGGACGGAGACACGCACCCGATGACGACACCCGGCAAGCTGCTCGATTATTTCACATTGGAGGGCGGCGAGTACGCGGGACGACTCGACACCCTCGTGCAGCAGCGTGAGCTCACCGCGGCGGACAAGGCGACCTTCGTCACGGCTGCCCGCGGCCTGCGCGGCAGCGCGACGATGGCGAAGGCAAGTGGAATCTCCAGGCTTGCTGCGACCATCGAGCGCGTTGCGGCCGGGCTCGCGGCGGGAAACATCGCGTGGGCGCCGGAGCTCCAG
>JACCRL010000433.1 GCA_013813605.1 Gemmatimonadaceae bacterium | reverse complement strand
TTCGTCCTCGGGCAGCTTACTGCTCGTCGGAAGGTCGCGGCGCGTTGCCCTCGCAGCCGGAAGCCAGGATGTAACGGGAGAAGTGCTTAATCTCCCAGATCTGGCTCTGAGGAACCCAGAGGAGACCGGTGACCGTCGACAGAGTCGTCGAGGTAAGCGTCTCGACGGTTGTCGCCGCTCCGTCGGATCCGATTTTTTCCTTTCCGTCAGGGAGATAAGCGCCCTGCGTCTTGGCGGCGTCAGTATTGTAGATCGCGGTGTTGCGAAAGTGCTGCGTCGCGAGAACGGGCTCTGCAAACTTCAACCCGTGCGGCAGCATGTCGTAGGTTACGTACGGGCCATCCTTGGCGATGATCGTGATCGACGTGGACTGTGAGAGCGCGCCTACGGGGAAGGTGATGGAGAAGTCAGCGCCCGGAATGGCGATGGTCCCGCCCCGATATCCGATCACCGCGGACGCACTGTACTCTCCCTTCGTGTGGCCCGCAGCCCACTTGACAGCCGTGACCTGCTTCCCCTCGGGGTAGAGCACGCCGGTCACTGTGGAAAGGAGCTGATTCACGGTCCCAACGAGGCCCGAAAGCAGATTGGACTGCGTCCCGGTGGTAGCACTAATCGCGGGGGGCGCGGTCGGGCTCTGATAGTCGGCGCACGATATAACGGCAACCGACGCCAGGCAGAGAGTCAGGGAACGGGCTACGCGTGAAAGAAACATCGGAAAAGCCTCGGATTATCGGTTGAAGGGCCCGGTGACAACCGCCTCCGCATGCAAGCAGCGTGCCGCGACCTAAGTCATTGTAGCGTCACGAGTTAGCTCAGATGGTTAGTTAAGTAAGTGCACAAGTGTGTAACGTTTTTTTCCAGCTGTTAAAATTCGTTGCAGTACCCGCCCCCGACGGCACGGCGAGGTAGCGCGCCACCCGGCTTTTCAGCTCCATGCGGACAATTGAAGCTTTGGCGTTATTCTCTCCAGAGACAACCTTTCAACCACCGAGTAGCTCCGAAAGCGGAACCACTACCCTGCAGCAGGGCGTTCTTTTTTGTCAGCAGTAGCTCAGCAAAGGCAGCAATTGGTCGCTTTTCCTTCGATCAGGTTTGGGCTGGCGTGAAACCTGTAGCGAAAAAGCGTGTCTCATTAGATAACAACCCTCAGCCACAACCTCATGTCACTCGCATCGCAGCGTCTCCGGCTAACCGTGGCCGCGGTAACGGCATTCGTCGGCGGCCTCATCGTCGCATCCGGCATGGACTGGACGAAGCTCGGATTCGCGCAGTCGCGGCCAAGCGCCGCCGCCGTGCAGACTCTCTCCGAAGCGAGTAACGCCTTCGTCTCAATAGCGGACAACGTGACGCCGGCGGTAGTCTCGATCGACGTCTTCAGCGCCGCGCGTCCGACCGCGGCTCCGCGTGGCCGCACTCAGCTTCCGCAGGGCGTTCCGCCCGGAATGGAAGATTTCTTCCGCAACTTCGAGGGACCGCAGCAGCCACGTCCGCTGCGCGGCCAGGGCTCCGGGTTCATCGTCACGGCGAATGGATACATCCTCACCAACAACCACGTCGTCACCAACAGCGATCGCGAGACGGTTGCCGACAGGGTTACGGTGCGCATGGTGGATCAGCGCGTGTTCACGGCGCGCGTCGTTGGTCACGACCGAACAACCGACGTCGCAGTGCTCAAGATCGAGGGCAACAACTTCCCCACTCTCGCGCTCGGCAACGACGTCACCTCGCGGATCGGCGAGTGGGTGCTGGCGATCGGAAATCCGCTCGGGCTCGAGAATACGGTCACGGCGGGGATTGTCAGCGCCAAAGGCCGCAGCCTCGGCCCGCTGATGAATCCGGACGGAACGAATCAGTACGCCATCAGCGACCTGATCCAGACCGACGCGGCGATCAACCCGGGTAATTCCGGTGGACCGCTCGTCAACGCGCGTGGCGAAGTGATCGGCATCAACAGCGCGATCGCGAGCCCGACCGGCTACAACGCGGGCTACGGGTTCGCGATACCGATCACGCTCGCCAAGCGCGTGATGGACCAGATCATCGCCAACGGGCGCGTTCGCGTACCCGCGCTCGGCATCGGCATCGCCGATGTGACGCCCGAGGATGCGGCCGTCGCTGGCCTCAAGGATGTGCGCGGAGTGCTCGTCCGCAATTTCCCGGAAGCGAATACGCCGGCGCAGCGCGCCGGGTTGATGCCCGGCGACGTGATCGTCACGGCGGATGGGCAGGCGGTGGATCGCGTGAGCACGCTGCAGCGGATCGTGCGCAACCACAATCCGGGCGAGACGATCGAAGTCGAAGCGATGCGCTACGGACAGAAGCGGAGCTTCCGCGTCACGCTGATGGAAGCTCGTACCACGTCCCAGGTTGCGGCGGCAGTATCGCCTGTTGGGCCTTCGGTCGGGCGGAGCGTTTACCCGGCGCTGGGAATTGCCGTCGCACCGGTAAGCCGCGAGCTGGCCGTGCAGTCGCGCATCGCCACCCCGGTCCGCGGTGTCGTGATCACCGAGGTAACTCCCGGCGGTCCAGCAGAGGAAAAGCTTGGTCGTAACGACGTGATCACGGAGGTCATCTTTCCGTCGCCCCGTCGGTCTATCGTCTCGCCGGCGGATCTGGAGGCGGCACTGCGGAGTCTGAAACCGGGGCAACACATCAGTCTCAACGTGTTCTCGCTATCTGACCCGACGCACGCGACGAGGATCGTCAACATCAGAGTGGGCGGGTAACGCTCGGCACAGCTGATTAGGAAAGCCCCCGCCTCCAGGCGGGGGCTTTCTTTTTGCCGCCTCCGCGGACGTTATCTTTTGTGGGCGCGAGAGTGGCGGAACTGGCAGACGCGCTGGACTTAGGATCCAGTGGAGAAATCCTTGGGGGTTCGAGTCCCCCCTTTCGCATCCCGGTCGTCGTTTCAGCCCGTCGAGGAGCGCCGGGCGGCCCGCAAAATGCGCAATATCATCTTAAACCGGGAGCGTTTTGGAATCACAGAGTTTCGTCGACTGGCAGAAGGCTGAGGCAAAGCTGAGAGATCGCCGTGTGGAAAAAGTTCGCAGCGACATTGTGCGTCGCTTCCGGGTGATCTGCTGTGACATGCCTGAGGCCGAGTTCGACGCGCTCGTCGAGAAGATGGTCAGCCAGCAGCTGCGGAGCGAAGGCATCCTCCCGAGCTGAACCTCCCGAGCTGAACGCAGAAAAGGCCGACCCGGATACCGGATCGGCCTTTCCAACATCACGGAGGGGCTGAACCCTCCAATAAATCAGTCGTTCGTAATCACCTCGACCGCGCCGCGCGCCTCGATCTGGCGCCCGTCGATCATGTTGGCGAGCAGTGAGAGCTGGGTCGTGCTCTCCGTCAGGGCGCCGCTCCGAACCAGGTCCTTGCGCTCGAAGTGGAGCACGAGATCCATGTCGCCGTCGCCATCGACATCTGCGACCTTCGACTTGAGCTCGTCATTGCCCTAGGCGTCCGCCGCCCCTCCGCCGATGCGCGCCGACTCGGCGTCGATCTGTGACGCATCGATCTCTGAGGTGCCGAGCACGATCACCTTGACCTGGCCGTTGCCATTGTTGCCGATGTTGACCTGGCCGGGCGATACGAGAGGTCCGATCTGAATGCGGCTGACCTGGAAGGTCGCGCTGCGAACAGCCGATACCCCCCCGTCCTTGTCCGTCACCGTGAACGACACCGTGTAAGATCCAGCGCCCGTGAACGAGCGGCTCGAGCCGACGGAACCAATCGCGCCGGTGGTCCCGGTGCTCAGGTTACTAGAGCCCCAGTTGAAGGTGTAGCTCCACGGGCTGTCCTGCGCGCCGGCGTCCGTGAATGAAGCGAGCGCCGAAACCGTTCCACCCGAGACGATGTTGTTCACCGTGAGCGAGGTGGCAACAGGTTTCGCGTTGCTGACGTCAACCACCCTGGCGACGGTTGATTCACCCTCGCTCGGATCCATGACCGTCAGCGAAACTGTGTACGATCCGTTGTCGGCGTAGGTGTGATTCGGGGCCACACCGGTGCCGGTCGAGCCGTCGCCGAAAGTCCATGCATAGGTGAGGATGTCACCGTCTGCGTCGGTCGAGCTACCGCCGTTGAAGCTCATTGAGGAACCTTCGACACCCGTTGTCGCGCCGCCGAATACCGCAACCGGCTCGTGACCACCCTCGACGAGCTGCTCGATGCGGTTAGGAAGATTCGACAGCAGGTCGTACCCAATACGGGCCTCGATCGCATCGACAGTTGTTTTGTAGGTTGCCCACGGAACGTTCCTGATTCCGACTGCCGAAGCAGGTCCCCCGGCGGTGATCAGATTAGGCATCCGGACCGAAATCACCTCGAGCGAATTCACTGAAGTGACGTTGGCGAGTCCCTGACCCGCGCCCATGATGACCGCAACCTTCCAGGTGTAATCGGGAATCTGGACCTTGCCCTCCCCCTTTAGCGTACCGGGCTGGGCGGCATACTCGCCGCCGGTCACGACATAGATCTGCTTCGAGCTCGTGCGCGCAAGATCGTTCAGGTAGTTCTCGAACTGTGACCATGGGCCCTGATTGTTTTCCCCTGCCTGGGGCAGGATGTTCGTGAGCAGGAAGGTTGACGCGTTCTCCTGGTCGGTCGTCGTCCTCGGCTCGGACTGGACCATGTGGCCACGATCGTAGCCTCCGTTCCGGTAGTCAAAATCAACCACGCGGTAGTAGCCATCGGGCAGCGTCAGATCGGCGCTGAAGCAGGCGCAGCGCGGGGCCGCGCCAAAGTGCGAAGCGTTGAGGGTCCAGCTCACCCAGTTCGGTCCGCCGCGCACTCTATTGTAAGAAAGCACGTACTGAGGCTTGGTCAGGATGTAGTCATCGCTCGGCGTTCCGTCCGTCGGCGTTCCGAATTCCACGTGATTTCCGTAGTTGGCGGTCGTCGCGGCAGTCGCCGGAAGGATCGTGATGCTGTTGGTGCCGTAGACGCCGTTAACCGCGGTCGCGCGGATCGTGACAGTGCCGACGCTGATGCCGGTGATGTAGCCGAGGTTGTCGACGGTAGCGACGGCATCATTGGAACTCGACCAGGCGAGCGCGGGCGGTGGGCTGATCGTAGTGCCGGAGGCATCTCTGCTGGTCGGAAACGCGGGCTTCGTGTAGCCGACTGGAATCTGTCGGGGAGTGTTGATCGAAATGCTGATGGAGGCAACGCCGCCCGGCTCGGTGACGAACGCCGTCGTGGTACCTGTAACTCCGTTAGCCGCGGTGGCAGTCACCGTGACCGTGCCCTGGCCGCCAGGCGTTGACGCCAATCCGCTCGACGGATCGGCGAAAGCCAGCACGGCCGTGTTGGAGCTCGTCCATGTAAACGTGGTTGCGCTCGACCGGCCGGTTGCATCTGTGCCGGTCGCGGAAAACACCCTCGTCGATCCCAGAAATACCGTTGAGCCCGCAGGAGTCACCGCGACGGTAGCGACGGGGCCGGCAGGTTCGACCGGACCTGAATCGCAGGCCCGTTCCGCGGTGGCGCTATTTCGTGGGGCCGGAGCGCCAACCGTAAAGTCGGCCGCGTTGTTATCAGTGTCGGTGCAGCCGCCGTCTTTTCTTGCCGCGGCTGTCGAGTTGGAAACGCTGGCCGTCCCTCCGGTGCCTTCATAGAAGGACGGGCCGGACCCATAACCAACCAAATCGGCGATGGTAGCGCGCTGGGAGGCCGTGCAAATGACGGTTGTGCTCCCGCAGTTGATCGCGGTTGCACTCATGACTAGTGCAACCTTCCCACCGGTTCCGCCCATGGCGATGGTGCCCGTCACATCTGGCGCCGGTAGCGACACCGTTCCGCCCGCTCCGGCCGCCTCTTGTACCAGCAGGTAACGGCCCGGCTGGATCGTCCCCGATAAATCCGTCTTGGTTGAAAATACGCCTGTCGAAGCGGCGTACTGCACCGACCATCCGCTCACGTTCACGGGAGCGGTGCCACGATTGAACAGCTCGATGAAATCGTTCTTGAGCGTCGCGCCGGAGTTTCCACCGCCTCCATAAACCTGACTGATAACTACAGTAGAGGCGGAGTTCAGCGCAGCGAAATGGGGGTTATAAACCACAGTCGGACCCACGACGTTCTCCGGAGCGCAGGAGAGAATCGCAAGGCTAAGCACGAGCGGACGCACAACGCGGGACTGGAGTCGGCGCATTTTAGTGGGCTGGATTGTGTGGAGCGGCGATCTTGGCCTGGAAGGCTCAAAACCGCTATAAACCGCTATAAACCGCCGTTTACAAACTACATTTTTTGCGGGTTTTCGCTACAGGGAATTGTATCAAAATGTTGCCTTTCTCGTAACGAACGCCGGACCCGCCCGGAATGCCACGTTTCAGGTCTCGATCGCGACCGTTTTGAGCCCGGCAAGACGGCCCTGACCATCCTCGCCGGCGATGTAACAGTCAATCTCGATCTTCCCCACGCGAAAGGCGCGGACACAGCTCAGCCGCTCCTCCAGCAGGGCTTGAAGCCGCTCGTAGCGCGGCCGAATTGCCTGCGCCCCAGCATCGTGAGGGTCGCTCGTACCCGTGTGACGGGCAAGGAAGTCCCCAACCTCCCGTATCTCTACGCGCACCGCTTTATCGATACCAAGCAGGGAGCGGAAATCCTCCGCCGAGTCAATTTTGCTGCCGGGTGGGATGCGAACGCTGAAAAACTCGAACGGGCGGTCGGACTCGCTCGAATAAACGAGGTCCGAGCACGCCCGCTCGAGGTCCGCCTTCAGCTCCGGGTCAAAGCCCGGAGCCACTATGCCTCGGCGTCGAGATTTACCCGCGATTCGGCGAGATCGGTGAGAAGGTGGTCCGTCTTCCCTTCCTCATCCAGCGTCTGCTGAAGCAGCTGAGCCTGAGACTCATATCCGAGCTGGCGCGCGTAGGTGCGCACCGTCCCGTATCCGGCCATCTCGTAATGCTCGACATGCTGGGCGGCTGAGATCAGTCCCGCATCAAGCACATCGGGATCCGGCTTCTCGCCGATCAGATCGCTGCCTTCCTCGAGCAGGCCTTCCATGCCGACGCACTTCTTCCCGCGCGGGCTCACTCCCAGCTCCGCACAAATCTTCTCCAGCCGTTCGACCTGGCGCTCGGTTTCCTTGAGGTGCGTGCGGAACGCCGCCTGAAGCTCCTTGTTGCTGGCGGCCTTTATCATTTTTGGAAGTGCCTTGATGATCTGGCGCTCAGCGCTCCACAAGTCCTTCAACTCTTCGATATACAGGTCCTTCAGGGTATCGAGCTCCATTTTAATCTCCATCGGTATCGTTTTTTGGCTTCGGCCGGTTGCCGCCCATCAAGGCAATAGCGGTGCCGGACAATTGCTCATCCCTTGGGCAGGTCGAGCGTAAAGATCGAACCCTTCCCCGGCTCGCTCTCAACGGTCACGTCCCCCTCCATCAGCTTCGCCATGTCGCGGCTGATCGCCAGGCCCAAGCCCACGCCTTCGCTCACGCGCGTGGTTCCCGAGTCGACCTGAACGAACGGGTCGAAGATCCGCTCCAGCTGATCCTTGGGGATGCCGACACCGGTGTCGGCGACCTGTGCCCGCACCCGGTCGCCCGTCTCCTTCCAGCTAACCACAACCGAGCCCTTCTCCGGCGTGAACTTGACCGCGTTCGAGACGAGGTTGAGCAGGATCTGGTTGAAACGGTCTCTGTCGGCTTTCACCCTGACCGTCTTATCGCCGGCCTCGTACCGGTAATCGAGCTGCTTTGCGTCGATCTGTGGCCGAACGAGCTCCTCGACCTTGGAGAGCTCCTCCTCGATCGGAAAGTCTTCAATCTTGAGCTCGAGGTGCCCCGCTTCGAGCTTGGCAAACTTGAGGATGTCGTTGATGATCGCGAGCAGGTGCCCCTGGCTGCGGTTGATGCGCTCCAGGTCGGCGACCTGGGCGTCGTTCACCGGTCCCCGTATTCCCATCTTCAGCAGCTCCGCATAGCCGCTGATGGCGTTGAGCGGCGTGCGCAGCTCGTGCGACATCGTCGCCAGAAATTCTGACTTCGCCTTGTTCGCTTCCTCTGCCGCCGCCAGCGCCGCGCGGGTTTCGTCAGTCTTGTCCCGGAGCTGGGCGTTGACCGTCTGCAGCTCCTCGTTGGTCATCTCCATCTGATCCTGCGTGTGCTCCATCTCCGTCGCCTGAATTTCCATCTCCGCCGCCTGCACTTCCAGCTCGTGACGCGCCTGCTCGCTGTCTTCGAGTAACCTCGCGTTCTCGATCGAAGTTCCGATGCGGCGCGCCAGATCCGTCGCCAGCGCAAGGTCGGACTCCTGGAATCGCCGTCCGGATTCCGCGTAGACGAGAGTCAGCGCCCCGAAAATCTGGCCGCGTGTCTTGAGCGGAACGACGAGATACGACTTGAGGCCGAGGTCGCGGAGGGCCTTGAGGTGCGCCGCGTCGTGCGCGGCCTGCACGAGCAGCGAATCAGGGATGTCGGCGATGTACTCCGGCTCGCCGCTACGCAGGACCGCCGGCACTCCAAACGTCGCGTCCGGGTCGGTCGGGTACTTCTCCTCCAGCCTCTGGACCAAGGTCACTTTCTCGGGATCCTCGTGGGCAACCGCGACGCGTCTGATCTTCCCGTCGGGTTCGATTACGTCCACCGCGCACCAATCGGCGAGATCGGGCACCGCCAGCCGCGCAATGGATGCGATCGTCGTCTCATAATCCAGCGACGACGCAAGCTCCTCGCTGGCGTGGAGCAGAAACTTCTGCTCGCGCTCGAGCCTCTTTCGCTCCGACAGGTCGCGCAGGTAAGCGGTAAAGAACGCCGGACCCGGCAACGGGACGCGCACGATGCCGAGCTCGATGGGAAACTCGGATCCATCGGACCGCATCGCCGTGATCTCGATCCGGCGTCCGAGCACGTGTGCCTCGCCCGTTGCGAGGTAACGCTTCATACCGGCGCGGTGGGCCTCGCGGAGCGATGGCGGGATGATGAGCTCCGACATCTGGCGGCCGAGTACATCGGCCTTGCGGTAACCGAATGTCGCCTCAGCCGCGGGATTGAACTCCATGATCACTCCGTCGGCGTCGCTCGTGATGATGCAATCGAGCGCGGTGTCCAGGATCGATGCCTTCCGGATCTCGCTTGCGTGCGCCGCCTCGGTGGCCCGGCCGCGCTCGAGATACTCGCCGAGCTGATATCCGACACCCTCCGCTGCATTGAGCAGGCTCTGGTCGGGCGGAAGCACGTCCTCGCCAAAGAACTCCATCACCCCAAAGAATTTTTCACGTGTCCGGATCGGGAAAGCGAACGCGGAGTGAAGACCATCGCGGGCAGCGACCTGCGAGCGGAGATATTTCCCGTTCCCCGCGACATCCGCCTCCCAGGTTGGCGTTCCCTCAACCCAGGCACGGCCCGGAATTCCCGTCCCATAGGGCAGCACGGTCTCCCGCGTTGCTTTTTCGAACCTGTCGAGATTGCGTCCCGGCACGCGCCAGATCTCCGCCGGCTTCAGCGAATTGGTGGCCTTGTCCACTTCCCAGTAGGCGGCAAAGCTCCAGCGCAGCGCGATTGCCACCTCCGACAGCACGGTGCTGATCGTCTCACCAGCACCCTGAGCCTCGACGATGATCCTGCTCACCAGGTGCTGCACGCTCAGGCCGCGCCTCGACTCCCGCCGCGCCCCCATATCCTGCACGATGACAAACAGGTCGCCGCGGGGGCCGGTTGCGCGGGCCCGCGCGGCAATCACGCTTACCCAGACGGCTTTTCCATCGCTGGCCTTGTACCGCTCTTCCATCTGCGCGGAAGCAATCTCCCCGCGACGCAATTCGGCCAGACACGCCGTTTCGTCAGCCAGGTCCGCCGGGTGGGTTGTCTGATTGCGGCTCAAACCACTGAGCTTGCCGGGTGCATAGCCAAGGATCTCGCACAGGCGGTCGTTGGCGTGCAGCCATCCGTCGTCGGACGACAATACGCCGATGCCGACCGAAGCCTGATCGATAGCCGCTGCAAGAACTTGCTCTGCCATCACATTGCCAGGGCCATAGTCATTCCACCACTGGCAGGATTAAAGCCACCGCGAAACCGGGGAGGAGGCAGTCCCCCGGGGAAGCCGGAAATCGTGGTGCAGAGTGGTGTTGGCCGTACTGTTATATTGAGGACATGAAGATCGAGTTTACGCCACGCTCCTCAGAGGGGGCCGAGCGTCACATCCAGGTTTCCGTTCCGGTCGACGTCGTCAGGGATGCCGAGGAGAAGGCGGCGCGCCGGTATGCTTCGACCGTTCGGCTGCCAGGGTTCCGCCCGGGGAAGGCACCAGCGGCTGTAGTGCGCAAGCGGTTTGGCGAGGCCATCAGGCAGGAAGCGGTCGAGGCGCTCGTTCGTGAGGCGTTCCAGGAAGTCGTCAAGAAGGAAGACCTCAAGGTCGCGGCCCAGCCCCACGTGCACGACTTGAAGTTCGAGGAGGGGAAGCCGCTCACATTCGAGCTGCACCTGGAGCTCAGACCCCAGATCGAGCTCGCCCGCACCAGCGGCTTTCGCGTCGACCGTCCCGATGTCACTGTGACCGACGACCAGGTGGCTGACCAGCTGGAGAGGGTTCGCGACGAGAAGGCCACCTGGAGCCCGGCCGAAGGCAAGGCGCTGCCCGGTGACATGGTGAATGTGCAGATCTCTACCGGCGACCAGGAGACGGAGGCAAAGAGCTACCCAATCGTTCTGGGGAGCGGCCAAGCCATACCGGGCATCGAAGAGCTGATCATGGAAGCTGCTCCCGGCCAGTTGCTCGAGCGTCCCGTGAAATGGCCGGAAGATTTTCCTGACGAGACCCAGCGCGGCCAGACGAAAACGGTCCGCGTCACGGTAAACGAGGTGAAGAGGAAGTCAGCCCCGCCGCTCGACGACACCTTCGCCGGCGAAGTGGGAGACTTCGAGTCTCTCGCCGCGTTGAAGGCGGCAGTGCGCATCGATCTGGCGCGACACGCCGTCCACGAGGCCGAGGCCAGCGTGCGCCAGCAGCTCATCGACCAGATAATCGCCGCCAACGCTTTCGATGTGCCGCGCAGCTGGGTCCAGCAGTTCGTCGAGAACTACGCCCAGGCCTATGAAGTTCCCGCCGACCAGAAAGAGCAGTTCGCAGGCGAGTTCCGCGCGATGGCCGAGCGCCAGATCAGGCGCGACCTGGTGATCGAGACGATCGCCGAGGGAGAGGGCCTCGCTGCAACGGAGAAGGATCTCGACGATCGGATCGCCGAGCAGGCGGAGAAGCGCAACGTGAATCCGGGTCAGATCTACGCACAGCTGGAAAAGAGCGGCCGTCTTAAGGAGATGGAGCGCAGCCTCACCGAGGACAAGGTTTTCAAGTGGCTGATGGACCGAAACGACGTTCCGATCAATGCCTAAACGACAGGAAGAAGACGAGCACATGCCGACTATCTACACGCCCTATGTCATCGAGCGCTCCAGCCGCGGAGAGCGCACCTACGACGTCTTTTCCCGGCTGCTCATGGACCGGATCATCTTCCTCGGCACGCCGATCAACGACGACGTCGCGAACATCGT
>JACCRL010000420.1 GCA_013813605.1 Gemmatimonadaceae bacterium | reverse complement strand
CCGCCTGCCCAGCGCCGGCGACGATCTCTGCCTCACGCTGGTGATACTTGGCGTTGAGGACGTTGTGCGGAATGCCGGCACGCTTGAACGTTCGCGCGAGCGTTTCCGAAACGTCGACGCTCACCGTGCCGATGAGAACCGGATACCCGAGGGCGTGCAGGCGCTGTGTCTCTTCGAGGATGGCGTTGTATTTCTCACGCCGCGTCTTGAAGACGAGGTCCTGCCGGTCGTCCCGGATGACGTCGCGGTTGGTCGGAATTACCGAGACGCCCAGCTTGTAGATCTGGTGAAATTCGGTCTCTTCCGTCTCGGCGGTACCAGTCATGCCGGCGAGTTTTTCATAAAGACGGAAGTAGTTCTGGATCGTGATCGTGGCGAGCGTCTGCGTCTCGCCTTTCACCTGCACGCCTTCCTTCGCCTCGACCGCCTGGTGCAGCCCCTCTGACCAGCGGCGCCCCGGCATCGTGCGGCCCGTGAACTCGTCGACGATCAGCACCTGCCCTTCCTGCACGACGTAGTTGACGTCGCGCTCGAACAGTGCGTGCGCGCGCAGGAGCTGGTGGACGATGTTCAGCCGCTCGCTCTTTGCCGCGTAATCGCGGTTGAGCTCGTTTCGCGCGGTGAGCTTCTCCTCCGGCGTCAGGCTCCCATCGTGATCGATGGCGTGCACTTCCTGCGACAGGTCGGGCAACACGAATTCATCGTGCGCCTGGGGAGACATGAAGTCCACACCCGAGTCAGTGAGGTGCACCGTGTGGCCCTTTTCGTCGAGCACGTACAGCAGATCGTTCTCGATGTCACGGTACTGCTGCTTGCTGGCGGGAAGCCTTCGATCGGCGATGTTGGCGAGCTCCATCTTCTGCACGAGTTGCTTCGCGCCCGTCTCCTGCAGAAGCTTGAGCAGCTTCTTGTTCTTCGGGCCGCCGAGCTGCGCCTTGTACAGGTTCAGTGCGGCCTCGTCTTCGTCGCCCGCCTCGAAGGCGCGCTCTCCGGCGGCAGCAAGACCGTTCACCATGTCGCTCTGCCGCCGCACGAGCCGCGAAACGGCCGCGTTGTGCAGCGCGTACTCAGCGTCACTTTCGTTCCCGACCGGCCCGGATATGATGAGAGGAGTCCGCGCCTCGTCGATGAGCACTGAGTCAACCTCGTCCACGATGGCGAAGACATGGCTGCGCTGCGCCCGCTGCTCGAGTGACACGACCATGTTGTCGCGCAGGTAGTCGAATCCGAACTCGTTGTTGGTGCCGTAAGTGATATCGCACTCGTAAGCTTCGCGCCGCTGCGCCGTGCCCGGCTCGGTGTCGTCGATGCAGCCGACGGTGACTCCGAGATAGCGGTACACGTGACCCATCCACTGGGAATCGCGGCGGGCGAGATAGGAGTTCACCGTGATCAGGTGCGCGCCCTTGCCGGGCAGCGCGTTGAGATAGAGAGGCAGGGTGGCGACCAACGTCTTGCCCTCGCCCGTCGCCATCTCGGCTATTCTCCCCTCGTGCAGCTGGATGCCACCCATCAGCTGCACGTCGTACGGCACCATGTTCCACTCGGTGTCGTGCTCGGTGACCGCGACGGTCGATCCGAGAAGGCGTCGGCAAGCCTCGCGCACCGTCGCAAACGCTTCGGGCAGGATCTCGTCGAGCACGTCGGCTGTCGCGAGGCGCAGCTCGGCCTCCGCGCCGGCCCTGCCGTCGGGGCCGCCAAGCTCGTTGTCGATCTCTTCCCGCTCGGCCAGATCGGCGGCGGCGCGCTTGCGTTCCTTCAGCGCCGCGATGCGCGCCTCAATATCGCCGGTGGCTTCGGTGATGCGCGCGCGGAACTTCTCCGTCTGCCGCTGCAGCTCATTCTCCGAAACGGTCTGTAGCCGCGCGTACTCCTCGTTAATCTGGTCGACGATCGGTTGCACGCGCTTTCGCTCGCGATCGTGGCGCGTTCCAAAGACACCGCTGAGCAGATTTCCTAGCATTCCTCGTTCGTCCCCGTTCCGCCTGAAAGTCCTCTCACCTGTAGAGGCGCCTGGACCGTATGAACTCTTCCACCGCTTCGGGCACGAAACCGCGGATTGATTTCCCGCTGTGTACCCTGGCGCGAATCTCTGTCGACGACACGTCGATGCGACGGGTCGAGACGTCGAGCACACCATCCCTTCGCGCTCCGTTCACGGCACCTTTCCCGCGAGACATCACGCCGATCGTCGCCAGCTCGCGGATCCGTTCCGGAGACCGCCAGCGCTCGAACGTCGCAAGCGAGTCTTCGCCCATCAACAGAAACAGCTCCGCGCCCGGACTACGGCGCGAGAGAAGCTCGAGCGTATCGACCGTGTAAGATAACCCCTCCCGCTCGATTTCAGCGCCTTCCACCGTGTAGCGCTCGTCGCCGGCAGTGGCCAGGCTGACCATCTCGAGCCGGTCGGGTGCCGAGGCCAGGGCCGGCGAATCGGCCTTGAGCGGCTGCGTGGAGGAGGGGACGAAGGTGACCCGTTCGAGCCTGAGCGACTCCAGCGCATCGCACGCGAGCAAAAGGTGGCCTACGTGGGGCGGGTCGAAGGTTCCGCCGTAGACCCCAATTCTCACGGCGCTAACCGGATGGGGTCGCGGGAGCGGGACCGCATGCCCTCGTGGTTTCGCGATCGCCCGGATATGCCTTCCGCATCGCGTCGCAAAGCTCGCGGGCGTCTTCGGTATACTTGATCGCCCGGTACGCCTCGAGCAAGCGGAGGTAGGCGTCCCTCGATTTCGCGGCGTTCGGGTGCAGCCGGATGACGTCTTTGAAGTAGATGATGGCTGAGTCGAACGCCTTCCGCTTCATGTACATGTAGCCGGTGTCGTAGTCCTTCTCCGCGAACCATTCATCCAGTTTTTTCAGCTCCGTGCGGGCACGCACCGCAAACGCTGATTCCGGATAGGACGCAACCAGCGAAGTGTACGCGGCGAGAGCTGATTGACCGTACTGTGCGTCAAGCTGCGGCTTCCTCCACTCGCGCTGGTATGCTCGTCCCGAGAGGTATAGCGCGTCATCGACGAGCGTGTCCTGGGGGAATGCGTCAATGAGGCGGTTGTACGTCGTCGCCGCAAGCAGGTGCTCGCCGCGCTGGCTGTGAGCCTGGGCGAGGTAGAAAAAAGCGCCCGGCAGCCGCGCGTCGCGGGCGGGAAGATTCAGCGTCAGCTGCTCGAACGCCTTGGCTGCGTTGTCCCAGCGCTCAGCCCTGTACTCCGCCATCGCCACGGCGTAGAGCTTATCCGGTGACGGATAGTTCTTCGGGTTGAACGCCGGACGACAGGCAGCGGAGCCCGCTATCAGCACCGCGACAACCAGTTTCGAGTATCCGGACATCCGAGTGGGGTAGAATCTCCCCAGAAGCGGGTTCATGCCGTAGCCCTGCCTATTGAGTGATATCGCACGCCGAGTTCACGCATCTTCTCGACGTCGTACAAATTCCGGCCATCCACGATCACCGGCTGCTTCAGGCTTCGCTTCACGCGCTCGAAGTCAGGGTGACGGTACTCGTTCCAGTCGGTGACAATGACGAGGGCGTCGGCGCCGGCAAGTGCCTCATAGTTAGTCCCCGCGTAATCTATTCGGTTGCCGAGGATGTTCCGCGCATGGTCCATTGCGACCGGGTCGTGCACGCAGAGAGACACCCCTTCAGACAGGAGCGAGTCAATGATTGTCAGCGAAGGAGCTTCTCTCATGTCGTCGGTACCCGGCTTGAATGCAAGCCCCCAGAGCGCCACGTGGCAGCCCTTCAGCTTGCCGTCTAGCGCATGACGCAGTTTTGCAACGAGCCTTCTCTTTTGTCGCTCGTTGGCCTGTTCTACGGCGCCCAGAACGTCGAGCGGTACATCACATTCGGCGGCCATCCGTACAAGCGCCTTCACGTCCTTCGGAAAACACGATCCGCCGTAGCCGGGACCGGGGAAAAGGAACGAGGGCCCGATGCGCGAGTCGCTACCGATGCCGCGTCGCACAAAGTCGATGTCTGCCCCAACCTTCTCGCAAAGATTAGCGATCTCGTTCATGAACGAGATGCGCGTGGCCAGCATCCCATTGGCGGCGTACTTGGTCATCTCCGCTGACGCGATGTCCATCAGGATGACCGGTTTCCCAGTGCGGACAAACGGAGCGTAGAGGTCGGTCATGACGCGGCGGGCGTGCTGGCTGTCGACTCCGAGCACGACTCGGTCGGGCCTCATGAAATCCTCGACCGCCACTCCTTCCTTCAGAAACTCAGGATTACTGCATAAGTAGAACGGGTGGGCGGCTTCCTTCTTCACCACAGCGGCGACTTTTTCAGCGGTGCCCACGGGAACGGTGGACTTCGTCACAATCACCATTTCCCGGGCCATGTGGCGTCCCACCATCGCGGCGACGGAAAGGACGTGCTTCAGGTCCGCGGACCCGTCTTCCCCGGGCGGCGTGCCGACAGCGATGAAAAGAACCTCGGCAGATGCAATGGCGGCCGGAATGTCGGTCGTGAACGAAAGCCTGGCCTCTCGTTGATTACGCTCGACGAGGGCCTCGAGTCCGGGTTCGTAAATCGGGAGAATGTTTTCGCGGAGGCCGTCGATCTTGTCATGATCGATGTCGGCACAGCAGACAGTGTTGCCCGTCTCCGCCAGACACGCGCCCACCACCAGGCCGACGTACCCGGTACCGACAACCGTGATGTTCATCGGTTGCTAAC
>JACCRL010000401.1 GCA_013813605.1 Gemmatimonadaceae bacterium | reverse complement strand
CCTTCGAGGCCAGCGCCGACGATCTGGACACGCGCGGGTTCATCTCGATGACGAGCATCTCGCCATTGACCGGGTTCACTGCGAACTGAATGTTGCACCCTCCCGCTTCCACGCCGATCTCCCGGATGACTGCAACCGCCGCGTCACGCATTGTCTGGTACTCGCGGTCGGTCAGCGTCATTGTCGGCGCGACAGTAATGGAATCGCCTGTGTGCACTCCCATTGGGTCGATATTCTCGATGGAGCACACGATGACGACGTTGTCCGCACCGTCGCGCATGACCTCCAGCTCGAACTCCTTCCAGCCGATGATGCTGCGCTCGACCAGCACCTGGGTGAGTGGCGAGAGATCGAGTCCGCGCCGCACGATCTGCTCGAACTCTTCACGGTTGTATGCGATCCCGCCGCCGCTGCCGCCGAGCGTGAAGGCCGGGCGCACGATTGCCGGGTAGCCGGTGAGGTCGAGGAGCGCGACGCCTTCCTCGAGCGTTGTTGCGATGCCCCCCGGCGCGACAGCGAGACCGATCCTCACCATTGCTTCTCCAAACAGCTTCCTGTCTTCGGCCATCGCGATCGCCCGCTCGTCCGCGCCGATGAGCTGGACGCCGTACTTTTTCAGGACGCCGTTCTGGGCGAGCTTCATCGCAACGTTGAGCGCGGTCTGGCCGCCCATCGTCGGCAAGAGTGCATCGGGCCGTTCACGCGCGATAACGAGCTCGACGAATTCTGGCGTGACGGGCTCGATGTAGGTGCGATCCGCGAATTCCGGATCGGTCATGATCGTTGCCGGATTCGAGTTGACGAGGATGACCTCGAAGCCTTCTTCCTTCAGCGCCTTCGCCGCCTGGGTGCCCGAATAGTCGAACTCGGCGCCCTGACCGATGACGATCGGGCCGGAGCCGATGAGGAGGATTCTCTTGATGTCGGTACGTTTTGGCACTCTCAAAACTAGCTGGAACTCGCACCTGACGTCACATGTGCGGCTAGCTGCAACCGAGAGAGACACAGATGCGAGGTGTCAGAAGCGTAGATCACAGTTGCTAGGATGAGACCTTCAGTCGAGACGAGTTTGTCTTCAGTTGGCCAATCTTTGGATCCTCACCTGAGATGCAGACGGGCTGGCCCTGACACTGAAGCGGAGGCGCAACCGATGTTTATCTAGCAACTGGCATCTTTGCTTCTGACCCCTCGCATCTGCGTATTTCTCGGTTGCAGTTAGCCCAAGAAAAAGGGAGCCACCAGGGCTCCCCTTTACGCGCCATGAGCGACCAGCCTACGCCGCCGAAACCCCGCGTGGCGCTCGCTGAACCTTCCCCGCATGAATGCATCTCGTGCAAACCTTGACCTTCGTGATCTTCCCGTCGATGACGATACGGGCAACCTGGAGATTGGGCTTCCACGTCCGGCGCGTCTTGTTGTTCGCGTGGGAGACGTTGTTGCCGTACGCGACGCCCTTGTCGCAGACGTAGCAGCGGTTTCTCTTGATCGGCGCCATGTCTACTTCCCCTCTCCAACCAGCTCGATTCGCGCCATCTCGGCGCCGTCGCCCTTGCGGTGGCCGGTCTTGAGAATGCGCGTGTAGCCACCCGCGCGCGTTGCGAAGCGCGGCCCGACTTCCTGGAACAGCTTGTCGGCGATTTCGCGATTCTGCACGTGACGGCCGGCAAGGCGCCGGTTGTGCAGCGTGCCGGTCTTCGCCTTGGTGATCAGCTTCTCGACGAACGGACGGAGCTCCTTGGCCTTGGCCTGGGTGGTCTCGATCGCGCCGCGCTGAATGAGCGCCATGGCAAGGCTACGCATCAGCGCGAGCTTCTGCTCACTGGTGCGGCGGAGCGCCCGGCCGGCTTTACGGTGTCGCATGCTTAGACCTCGTCTTCATCATCGGCACCAACGGTGGCGACGTTACGGTTTGGCGGCGTGCCCTGGTCGGTAATGCGGACGCCGTCGGCGGTTTCCTCGTACTTCATGCCGAAGTTGAGGCTCTTCCGCTCGAGCAGGTCGGCGATCTCGTTGAGGGACTTCTTGCCGAAGTTCTTGACCTGGAGGATCTGGCTCTCGCTCTGGCGAACGAGGTCTCCAAGTGTGCGAATGCTGGAATTCTTGAGCGAGTTCACCGAGCGGACCGAAAGCTCGAAATCCTCGATTGGGGTGCGCAGGTCTTCAGCGAGACGGTGCGCATCGCCGCCCGGAACATCGGTGCCCGGAAGGAGGGGCGCCGAGGCGTGCGAGCCGAAGCTGGCGAAGTACTGGAAGTGCGTCTGCGCGAGGGCGGCGGCGTAGCTCACTGCCTCTTCAGGAGTGACGGTGCCGTTCGTCTCGACCGTCAGCGTCAGGCGGTCGTAATCGGTGCGCTGTCCGACTCGCGTTTCGGCAACCGAGAAGTTGGCGCGCCGCACGGGATTGAAGATCGAGTCGATGCGCACGACGTCGACAGGCAGCGACTTGTCGATGGCGTGCTGGTCGGCCTCGACGTAGCCGCGGCCGCGATTCACGTAAAGCTCGACGTTGATGTCGCGGTCGCCCTGCAACGTGAACAGGTGTTGCGTCGGATCGACGACGGTGACGCCGCCCTGCCCTTCGATGTCGGCGGCCGTGACGGCGCCGGCCGACTTCTTCGAGATGCGGAGCACCGTGTTCTCGACGCCTTCATCGAGCGAGAGCGTCAGCACCTTCAGGTTGCCGATGATCTGGTGCACGTCTTCGACGACGCCCGGAATGGTCTGGTGCTCATGGAGCACTCCATCGATGCGAAAGCCCCAGACGGCGGAACCGCGCAGCGAGGAAAGCAGCAAGCGACGCATCGCATTGCCAAGCGTGTGACCGAAACCGCGCTCGAGCGGCTGGAGACGGAATTCTGCTACGTTGGGATTGTCTTCGCGCTTCGTCGCTTCGACGAGCTGCGGACGGACAAGACCCCTCAGATCGATTGCGTTTGCCATTTCCTTGATTTCCTTGAACGTGCCACCCCGCGCCTAACGCGCGGTGAGCCCGTAACGAGAGTTAGGGTCTCGTGCTGCTGGATCCACGAATAGTGCACTGCACATGCTCCAACCGTCCGCAGTCCGCAGCTGCTGACTGCTGAACTGGGACGACCGTCCGCAGTTACTGATTACTTCGAGTAAAGCTCGACGACCAGCTGTTCCTGCGCCGCGATCGGAATGTTCGAGCGAGTCGGCCTCTCCAGCATCCGGCCGCTGAACGTGTCGCGGTCTACCGCGATCCATGAGAGCGGAGCGCCGCGGGACGACTGATCCATCGCCGACATCACGCTGGCCTGCTCGCGCGACTTCATGCGCACGCGGATTTCCTGGCCCGGCTGGACGAGGAAGCTCGGGATGTCAACCGACTTCTGGTTGATCTCGACGTGACGGTGACGCACCAGGAGCCGAGCTGCCTTACGGCTGCCGGCGAATCCCATTCTGTACACGACATTGTCCAGACGGCTTTCCAGCGCGGCGAGGAGATTGTGTCCGGTGATGCCGGGCTCCGTGGCGACGCGCTCGAACGTGTTGCGGAACTGCTTTTCGCTCACGCCATAGATGCGCTTGATCTTCTGCTTCTCGCGCAGCTGCTTCGAGTACTCCGATAGCTTGCGGCGGCGCGCCGTGCTCGCTCCGTGCTGGCCGGGCGGCGTCGGACGACGCTCGACGGGGCACTTCTCGGTGAAGCACTTGGTCGCCTTGAGGAACAGCTTCGTTCCCTCACGGCGGCACTGGCGGCAGCTTGGCCCTGTATAGCGCATTGCTTAAACTCTCCGGCGTTTCGGGGGACGGCAGCCATTGTGCGGAATCGGCGTGACGTCCTTGATCGACTTGACCTGCAGTCCGGCGGCGACCAGTGCCTGAATCGCCGACTCGCGTCCCGACCCCGGTCCCTGCACGCGCACGTGCACGCGGCGAACGCCGAGCGTGACGGCCTCGCGTCCGGCCTGCTCACCGGCGACGGTGGCGGCGAACGGCGTGGACTTCTTCGATCCCTTGAAGCCGGCCTTGCCCGACGAGCCCCAGGAAATCGTGTTTCCGTGCGCATCGGTAATCGTGATCGTGGTGTTGTTGAAAGTCGCGCTGACGTGGGCGATTCCTTCCGCCTCGATCACGCGCTTCGTCTTCTTTCCAATTGCCATAGGATTACTTCGTCACCTTCTTCTTGCCGGCGATGGCGCGGCGTGGACCCTTCTTGGTGCGGGCGTTGGTATGCGTGCGCTGGCCGCGGACGGGGAGGCCCCGGCGGTGGCGAATGCCGCGGTAGCTGCCGATGTCCATGAGCCGCTTGATGTTCATCGCGACTTCGGTGCGCAGCGCGCCCTCGACGCGGAAATCCTTTTCGATCGCCTGACGCAGCCGGTTGGTGTCGGCGTCGTTCAGGTCGCGAATGCGCTGCTCCGGATTGATCCCGGTGGACTTGAGAATCCGCTGCGCCGTTGCGCGGCCGATTCCGAAAATGTAGGTCAGGCCGATCTCAACCTTTTTCTCACGAGGGAGATCGACGCCAGCAATACGCGCCATGATTAACCCTGCTTCTGCTTATGCTTCGGATTGCGCTTGCAGATGATGCGAGTCACGCCCTGTCTCTTGATGACCTTGCAGTGCTCACAAATCGGCTTCACGCTGCTACGAACTTTCACGAACCTTCTCCGGCGATTGCGGGCATAGGAAAGCGTTGACGGCTTCCCAAAAATTCCGAGTTAGCCTTTGAAAGTATACGGCCCACGCCGCCAAAGCAAGCTTTGGAAGCCGGTCAAATCGAAGTGGGACCGGAGGTTAGCCGGCGTCGGGTTTGAGGTTGGCCGCGAGCATTGCTGAGCGGGGATCGGCCGCCCTGGTCACCATTCTTCCAAGCACGACATATGTCGCCCCAGCCTTCGCCGCGGCGGCCGGCGTTACGGTTCTTTTCTGGTCATCCGCAGGGGCGTTTTCAGCCCTGATTCCTGGTACCAGCAGTCGCAGGCCCGGACCGTACTTCCTTCCCAGTGCTCCTGCTTCCCTGCCACCACAGACGACGCCGTGCGCGCCTGCCATGTGGGCGATTCCAGCCAGCCGGATAACTTCGCGCCGAACATCAACCTTTCCCCGACCCCACGCCATACCGAGCCCGGGGGCGTCGAATGAAGTCAGGATTGTGACGCCGAGAATCCCGCATTTCTCGCCCGCGCCTTCCACGGCCGCCTTCACCATTTCCTGGCCGCCGGAAGCGTGGACGGTAAGAAGTCGCACGCCGAGCTGCGCGGCGCTGCGCGCAGCGCCCAGCACGGTGTTGGGAATGTCGTGGAGCTTGAGGTCGAGGAACACATCGCTGCCGAGCGAACGGAGCGTCTCGACCACCTGAGGACCGGCAGCCGTGAACAGCTCGCTGCCCACCTTGTAGAAGCGGCACGCATCACCGAGCCGCTCGACCATTGCAAGCGCTTCGCTGGCGGTCTGGAAGTCGAGCGCGACGATGGGAACGGGCATCTGCGGAACTGCGCTCTCTTCAACGGCCTTTCTCAATGAGCCCACTCGAGCGCACCGCGCAGCTCTCCGATCGACGCCACACCGTGCCTGGTTAGCCACTGTCCCAGGTCGGCGATGAGCCGCGCGGGAAGCTTCGGGTCCTGCATCACTGCCGTGCCGACGGCCACCAGCGTGGCGCCGGCCAGCACGTACTGCACGATGTCGGTGGCGCGGGAAATCCCCCCGGCGCCGATCACCGGAATGCTCACTTCGCGCGCCACCTTGTAGGCGGCCAGCACGCCGACCGGCAGGAGCCCGCTGCCGCTGACGCCACCGCTGCCGAACCCCAGCGCGGGACGTCGCGCTTCGACATCGACGACGAGGCCTGGCATCGTGTTCACTACAGTGATGCCGTCGGCGCCCGCGTCAGCGGCGGCGTGCGCCGTACGCGCGATATCCGGCAGCGCGGGCGAGAGCTTGACGAACAGCGGCTTCCGCGTGGCTCCGCGCGCGCCGGTCACTACCTCGGTCAGCGACTTCGCGTCGGCGCCGAACTCCATTCCCCCGGCGCGAACGTTGGGGCAGCTCACGTTGAGCTCATACGCCGAAATCGCCGTCGAATCGTCGAGCTTCCTGATGACCGCGGCAAACTCATCCGTCGTATTGCCGACGATGTTTACGATCACGCGGGCACGGCGGACATTCTGCTCCAGCCAGGGCAGCTCCTTGCCGCGCACTTCGTCCATGCCTGGATTCGCAAGTCCGACCGCGTTGATCATTCCGCCCTCGAACTCGGCCACGCGCGGCGCGGGCGCGCCCGACCGCGGCGTTACGCTCACCGCCTTCGTGACGATCCCGCCCAGTGAGTCCAGATTCAGCACCTGCGCCACTTCCCTCCCGTAGCCCGCCGTTCCGGCGGCGAGAAGGAGAGGGTTCTGAAAGGTGATCCCCGCGGCGACAGTCTCGAGCGGGGCGGGAGGCAAGCTACCTCACGCCTCCGACCCGCGATTCGTAATTCTCGAGATAGGCGAGAACGGATTCGCTGATGTTTCTCGCGATCCTGTCCTGGTTGAATGAGTTGCTCAGGTACGAAGCTTCGAGCTGGTTGCTGCCGAACCCGATCTCGACCAGCACGGCCGGCATGTACGAGCCGCGCAGGACCGCAAAATTGGCCTGATGCACACCACGGCCCGGGCCGGGGTGAATCTCCTTCAAACCGTCCTGGATGGTCTGCGCGAGATCGTTCGACTCGCGCAGATGCTCGTTCTGCGCCATGTCGGTGATGATGAAGCTGAGCGGGTCGCCCTTGGGCGCATTCGCTCCCGTCTCGAACTTCACCGCCTCGTTTTCCATCCGCTCCACCCGCTTCGCGTCGTCAGTCTTTGCCTCAGCGAGAAAATAGGTCTCGTAACCGCGCTCGCGGGCGCCCGCCGCGTTGCTCGAGCCGGGGGCATTCACGTGAATCGAGACGAAGAGGTCGCCACGATTCCTGTTTGCGATGCGGCCGCGATCCGAGAGAGCAATGAGCGTGTCCTTGGTGCGCGTCATCAGGACTTCCATTCCCGAACCGCGAAGCGCCTCCGCCAGCTTGCGAGATACGGCGAGCGTGATGTCCTTCTCCACAAACCAGGGCGTGTCGCCGATCGGTCCGGACATCCCGCGGTCGGGGCCGCCGTGCCCGGCGTCAATCACGACGAGGCGCCTGCCAGGAGGCCGCGTGCTTCTCTCTGCGGCGGGAGCGGGACCGGGGTCGCTGCGATCCGCGACGGATGGCGGAGGATTGCGGCGCGCCACCGGGGCGCTGAAGGTCCTCAGCTCTCCCTGTGCCGCATCGTAAAAGATTCCGCCACCATGCTGCGGCAGCAGCTCGCTCACGACCTGCCAGGGAAGAAAGAGCTTTCCGGCGCGCACGTCGGGGGCGCGGGCGAGTCCGTACGTCACGGAATCGATGCGCGCGAATGGAATACCTTCGATGAGCTCGATGCGGGTCTTCGGCAGCGAGAGCGAGAAGCGTCCGTGCGCAGCCGTAATAACGCTGCCGCCGAGGGCTTTCATGAGCGCGTCGGCGGGGACGCTGCGCACTCCCGCCGATATCGTAACCGGGACGGTCGTCTGCGTGACACCTTCGCGCACCGAAAGTGGGGGCGAGGCCGTGATCTGCAGGAAGAGCACGAGGCCGATCATCGCGTTCTCACTGCACGCTGCATGTCACGCTCGTCGTCGCGGCGCTTCTCGTCGGCGCGCTTGTCGTAAAGCTTTTTCCCCTTGCCGAGTGCGAGTGCGACTTTCGCCTTGCCGTTCTTGAAGTAGAGCTCGAGCGGGATGAGTGTCAGACCCTGTCTTTCAACAGCGCCGATCATCTTCCTGATCTCCTTCCGGTGCAGCAGCAGCTTCCGCGTCCGAGTTGGCTCGTGGTTGAAATAGCTTGCCTTCTCATAAGGAGAAATGTGCAGGTTGAGCAGAAACACCTCGCCGTCCTTTACGATGGCGTAGGAGTCGGCGATGTTCGCCTTCCCGTCGCGCAGGGATTTGACTTCACTCCCGGTCAGAACGACACCGGCTTCCCAGGTGTCGAGAATGTGATAGTCGTGCCGTCCGCGCTTGTTCCGCGCGATCGACTCGCGCCGCTCCTTCTCTTTCTCTTTCTCACCGGTGTCTGCCATGCTCACGGTCAAGTTAGACACAACTCCACCCGCGAGAAAGGCCGCGTCGCGTTGACTTCACTCCGGGCGCTTTCTATCTTGCGGAGCAGCACGCCGGGATGGTGGAACTGGTAGACGCGCTGGCTTCAGGAGCCAGTGGGTGCAAGCCCGTGGGGGTTCGAGTCCCCCTCTCGGCACATCTTCTGTGAGGCGCGTCGGTTTTTTGCCGGCGCGTCTTTTTTGTCTTCTGACTGGCTGAGGGACGTCGTTACAGTTGCAGCTGGAAGCCGTCAGCTCAGTAGCTGCCCGCTGACCTCATGTTCCGTTGCAGTTGCAGGTCCGTTCCGTCAGACCGTCTCGAGAATCGGGAGCCCGACCCTCTCCCGGACCGTAGGCTCGTCGTGCAGCAGGTCCGCAAGCGTGAC
>JACCRL010000397.1:0-7500 GCA_013813605.1 Gemmatimonadaceae bacterium | reverse complement strand
CGCCATCGTCGCGAGGTTGCGGCCGTAGCACATCTGGCACAGACCACGCTTCGCCTCACAGGTGAGGACGCTGCGGATCTTGACCGTCTCGAGTCCCGACTCTTCGATGTCCTGAGCCATGTCCTCGTCGATGAGCTGGCCAGCCTCGACCAGCAGCTTGCGCTGGCCCGACTCGTCAATCTCGTGCACATCATAGATGTCATCCGACGCCACCGTGCCGACGATACGCTCGGCCAGCGGCTCGATGATGTCCTCGCCTTCCTTCAGCGCTCCGACTTCGAGGCCGAGGATGGTGCCGCAATCCTCCTCGGTGATCGTCACATCCTGCGCGACGTCGACGAGGCGGCGGGTGAGGTAACCGGCGTCCGCCGTTTTCAGAGCGGTATCGGCCAGACCCTTACGTGCGCCGTGCGTCGAGATGAAATACTCGAGCACGGACAGTCCATCGCGGAAGTTCGACTTGATCGGGCTCTCGATGATCTCGCCGATGCCTCCCGTCAGCTTCTTCTGCGGCTTCGCCATCAGTCCGCGCATGCCGGCAAGCTGACGGATCTGGTCGCGTGATCCACGCGACCCCGAGTCGAACATCATGAACACGGGGTTGAAGCCCTCGTGGGACTCGCGCATCGCTCTCACCATTGCGTCCGCGACATCGTTATTCGCGTGCGTCCAGGTGTCGATCACCTTGTTGTAGCGCTCACCGTTCGTGATGTTGCCTGTCTGGTAGGCGCGCTGGAACCTGTTGACGCGCTCCTCGGCCTCGCCGAGCAGCGTTTCCTTCTCGGCGGGAATGTGCAGATCCTCGATTCCGATCGAGATTCCGCCGCGCGTTGCGTAGCGGAAGCCGAATTCCTTGAGACGGTCGAGGAAGGGCACGGTTCCCAGGAGTCCGCTGCGGCGATACGCCTCGAACACCAGCTCTCCCAGCGCCTTCTTCTTCATCTCCTTGTTCTGGAACGGAATCTCCTTCGGGATAATCGCGTTGAACAGCACGCGGCCGACGGTGGTATCGATCCAGCGCTCGCCTTCGACGTCCTTCACGAAGTAACGAATCGGAGTGTGCTGGGTGACGCGGTCCTGCGACAGCGCCAACTCGACTTCGGAAGCGCTCGAGTATGACTTGGCCGTCTTCGACTTCTGCTCGAAGCGCGGCGGAGCCTTTGTCGCGTAGTAGCAGCCGAGCACGATGTCCTGGCTGGGCTCGGCGACGGGACGTCCATCGGACGGCTTGAGAATGTTGTTCGACGACAGCATGAGCAGACGGCACTCGAGCTGGGCCTCGAACGACAGCGGCACGTGCACCGCCATCTGGTCACCGTCGAAGTCGGCGTTGAACGCCGCGCAGACGAGCGGGTGAATACGAATGGCCTTTCCTTCGACGAGCACCGGCTCGAAAGCCTGGATGCCCAGTCGGTGAAGGGTCGGCGCGCGGTTCAGGAGCACCGGATGGTCGCGGATGATCTCCTCGAGGATCTCGTACACCTCGGGCGACTCCTTCTCCACGATCTTCTTGGCGCGCTTCACCGTCTCGGCGATTCCCTTCTCGACGAGCTTATGGATGATGAACGGCTTGAAGAGCTCCAGCGCCATTGCCTTCGGCAGACCGCACTGGTGCAGCTTGAGCTCCGGACCGACGACGATGACGGAACGGCCCGAGTAATCAACGCGCTTGCCGAGCAGATTCTGGCGGAACCGGCCCTGCTTGCCCTTCAGCATGTCGGACAGCGACTTGAGCGGACGCTTGCCGCGGCCGCGGATTGCCTTGGAGCGGCGGCCGTTGTCGAACAGCGCATCGACTGCCTCCTGGAGCATTCTCTTCTCGTTGCGGAGAATGACTTCAGGAGCTCGGTGCGAGATCAGCTTCATCAGCCGGTTGTTGCGGTTGATGACGCGGCGATACAGATCGTTCAGGTCGGACGTCGCGAAACGGCCGCCGTCGAGCGGAACGAGCGGACGGAGATCCGGAGGAATTACCGGTATCACGTCCATGATCAGCCATTCGGCCTTGTTGCGCTCCTGTCCGGAAGCGCCGGAGTTGCGGAAGGCATCCACGACCTTGAGGCGCTTGAGCATCTGCTTCTTGCGGTGCTGCGAGCCCTCGTCGACGAGACCGGCGCGCAGCTCTTCCGCGACCTTGTCAACATCGATGCGCTTGAGCAGCTCACGAACGGCCGGAGCGCCGATGTCGGCCATGAAGGCGTTGTCGCCCTCTTCCTTCGCCTTCTGGCGCAGGAAGATGTACTCGTCTTCCGAGATGAGGGTATTGGCCTCGATGAACCGCGGAGGATTTTCGGCGACACCGTTCTCCGGCACCGACTCCTGCTTGCCGGCGTCGATGACGACGTAGTTCGAGTAGTAGATGACCTTCTCGAGATCACGGAGCGTGAGATCGACGAGGTTGCCCATCGGGCTGGGCAGGGTCTTGAAGAACCAGATGTGCGCGACGGGCACGGCGAGCTCGATGTGACCCATGCGCTCGCGGCGGACGCGGCTCAGGGTGACTTCGACGCCGCAACGATCGCAGATAACACCGCGATAACGGATGCGCTTGTACTTGCCGCAATGGCATTCCCAGTCCTTTACGGGACCGAAGATGCGCTCGCAGAAGAGGCCGTCCTTTTCCGGCTTGAACGACCGGTAGTTGATCGTCTCAGGCTTCAGAACCTCGCCCCACGACCACCAGGTACGCAGGCCGGCCATCTCCAGCCGCTCGCGCTCCTTGGAGTCCTTGGGACCGCGCATCTCCTCTGGTGAGGCGATGCGAACCTGGATGTAATCGAATGAAGACGCGCGCGTCTCGCGCGTGCTGCGAAAATCAATCATGGATTATTCCTCGCTCCCGTTGCCGTTCCTGGAGCCGCTGTTTCCGAGACCATATCCACTGGTCGCGTTCGCGCCCATGCTCACGTGAATGCCGAGAGCCTTGAGCTCCTGCACCAGCACATTGAATGACTCGGGGATTCCGGGCTCGGGAAGGTTCTGCCCCTTCACGATCGCCTCGTATACCCTGCTGCGTCCGTTCACATCGTCGGACTTGACGGTGAGAATCTCCTGCAGCGTGTGCGCCGCGCCGTACGCCTCCAGCGCCCAGACTTCCATCTCTCCGAAGCGCTGGCCGCCGAACTGCGCCTTGCCGGCGAGCGGCTGCTGCGTGACGAGAGAGTAGGGTCCAATGCTGCGCGCGTGAATTTTGTCGTCCACGAGGTGCGACAGCTTGAGCATGTACACCTCGCCCACCGTTACCGGGTTGGCAAAGGTCTCGCCGGTGCGTCCGTCGCGGAGGCGGATCTTTCCGCCTGCGGAAATGCCGGCGAGACGCATCAGCTCGAGAGCCGCCGCATCCACATCGACATCGGACTTCTTGCCGAGCGCCGCGGCGAGTGCCGGGAGCTCGTGACTGGCCAGCACGGAAGACGGATCGGTATTGCGCTTGCGCTCGATCTGTCCGCCCGCCGCCTTGTATTGCGCGCGACTCGACGGCTCGTACTCCTCGTCGCCCGCCGCGTCGGTGTGGAACGCGATCTGGTTGTCGATCTCGACCGTGTCGCGACCGGCCAGCTCGTGCGCCGCCGCCGAGACGAAGTCGCGGATGCGGTTGTAGACTTCGCGCGTCTCGGGTGAGACACCGCGCGCGCTCAGCGCGTCGATCGTCGCGTCCGACAGGAGCTGCACGCGCTCACCGTAGTGGGCGCCCTCGCTGATGTCGTCCAGGATCGACTTGATCTCGGCGTCGCTGATCGTGACACCAGGAATCCTGAGATCGAGTGCGTCGCGCAGCCACGTTACCGCAGCGAGCTTGAGCAGCAAGCCGATCTCGCGCTCGTTCGCTCCCTGGAAGACCGGAGTTTTCGCGTAGAAGCCTAGCAGTCTCGCCGCCCACCCGAGGTGGGTTTCGAGAATCTGACCGACGTTCATGCGGCTCGGCACGCCAAGCGGGTTGAGAACGATGTCCACCGGACGGCCATCGGGGAGGAACGGCATGTCCTCCTCGGGAACGATACGCGCAACGATACCCTTGTTGCCGTGGCGTCCCGCCATCTTGTCACCCACCGAGATCTTCCGCTTCTCGGCCATGTAAACCTTGACGAGCTGTATGACGCCCGGCGGCAGCTCGTCCGGCTGCAGCACACGGTCGATGCGCTCCTCCGCCTTCTCCTCGAGCTTCGCCTTCTCGTCGTTGGCGAGATCGATGATGACGCGGATGCGCTCGTTCATCTTCTTGTCCTCGACCCGGAACGTCTTGAGGTCGAGGGTGGAGATCTTGAGACCGTCGAGGATCGCGGCGGTGAGCTTCGTGCCGGCCGGAATGCCTTCTTCGACCGTGCCCGACTTGAGCGCCAGCGAGACTGTCTGGCCGTCGAGCAGCTCGACGAGCTCGGCATCACGCACATCGTTGACGCGGATCTTCTCTTCGCCCTCGAGCCGGCGGATGTCGCCGATTCTCTCGCCACGGTCCTTTTCGACCACCTGGTCCTCGATGCGCGAGAAGATCTTGACGTCGATGACGACGCCTTCCATTCCCGGCGGCACCTTGAGCGACGAATCCTTTACATCCTTTGCCTTCTCGCCGAAGATCGCGGTGAGCAGCTTCTCTTCGGGAGAGAGCTCGGTCTCACCCTTCGGCGTGATCTTGCCGACGAGAATGTCGCCGGGCTTGACGTGCGCGCCGATGCGGACAATGCCGCGCTCGTCGAGATCCGCGAGCGCTTCCTCAGCGACGTTCGGAATCTCGCGCGTGATCTCTTCCTGTCCGCGCTTGGTGTCGCGGACGTGCAGCTCGAGCTCCTGAATGTGGATCGACGAGTACACGTCGTCCTTTACCAACCGCTCGGACAGCACGATCGCGTCCTCGAAGTTGTGGCCGTACCAGGGCATGAACGCGACGGTGACGTTGGCACCGAGCGCGAGCTGGCCCATCTCAGTCGAGGCGCCGTCGGCGAGAACTTCGCCGGCCTTCACCTTCCGACCAGCCTGCACGATCGGACGCTGGTTGAGCGCGGTGTCCTGGTTCGTTCTCCAGTACTTCTTGAGACGGTAGCGGTCGTGCTGCGTGAGACGGGCGAGCGGACGGTCGCTGTCCTTTCTGCCACGCTCCGACGTGCCGGTGTCGACGATGATCTCGTCGGCCGTCACGCTGGTGATGGTTCCGGCGCGGCGCGCAATGACGACGGCACCTGAGTCGCGGGCGACCTTTTCCTCGAGTCCGGTTCCGACGAGCGGAGTCTGCGGATTGAGCAGCGGGACGGCCTGCCGCTGCATGTTCGATCCCATGAGCGCGCGGTTGGCGTCATCGTGCTCGAGGAACGGGATGAGCGCGGCGGCGATGGAAACGAGCTGCTCCGGCGCGACATCCATGTAATCGATACGGTCGGGCATGACCAGCGGAACATCCCCGCGCTGCCGGCAGAGCACCAACTCGTCCACGAACGTGCCGTCCTCGTTGAGGCGCGCGTTCGCCTGAGCGATCACGACATCCTCTTCACGATTGGCATCGAGCCATTCGATGTCGTTCGTCACCTTGCCGTTCTTGACGACGCGGTAAGGCGTCTCGACGAAGCCGAGGTCGTTCACCTGCGCGAAGCAAGCGAGCGACGTAATGAGTCCGATGTTCGGACCTTCAGGCGTCTCGATTGGGCACATGCGGCCGTACTGCGAGTAGTGCACGTCGCGCACTTCGAAGCCGGCGCGCTCGCGGGTGAGTCCACCAGGTCCAAGCGCCGAAAGCCGGCGCTTGTGCGTCAGCTCGGCCAGCGGGTTCGTCTGATCCATGAACTGCGACAGCTGCGACGATCCGAAGAACGCCTGGATGACGGCCGAGACGGTGCGGGCATTCACGAGGTCGTCGAGCGAGATCTTTTCCGGATCGGTGTTGATCGACATGCGCTCCTTCACCAGGCGCGCCATGCGGGACAGACCGACCGAGAACTGGTTGGCGATGAGCTCGCCGACGGAGCGAATGCGGCGGTTGCCCAGATGATCGATATCGTCCGTGTAACCGCGTCCCTCGTGCAGCTCGATGAGGTAGCGGATGATGGCGACGAAATCTTCCTTGGTGAGCACCGTCTCGCTTGCGGGACGGTTGGTCATCAGGCGCTGGTTGATCTTGTAGCGACCGACGCGGCCGAGGTCGTATCGCTTGGGCGAGAAGAACAGGCGCTCGAGCGCCTGCTTTGCCGTCTCGCGATTGGGCGCGTCGCCGGGCCGGAGCAACGAATAGATCTGCTTGAGCGCCTCCTCGTCGGAGTGCGTCGGATCCTTGGCGAGCGTGTTCTTGATCAGCGTCGACTCGGCGCGACCCGACGTGACGAACACCTGCACCTTGCTGATCCCGTTCTTGCGCAGCTTCTTGATGAGCGTATCGGTGAGCGTGTTGCCGCACTCGCCGATGACTTCGCCGGACTCGAGGTTGACGGCGTCAACCGCGAGGATGCGGCGCACGGCGCGTTCGCCGCGCTCGATTGCATCCATCTCGTCGCGCACGTCAACCGTCGTGTAGGACGCGAATACCTTCACCTTGTCGATGTTCAGGCGGCGGAGGCGGTTGAACACCTCTTCCGTAAGCTCATCGCCTTCCCTGACCGCCAGCTCCGACTCTTCGCGCTCGAGGGCGAGGCGCGCCTTCTTCGTCTTGAGCTTGGGCGCTTCCGGATTGTGCGCGGTGCCGGAGAGCGTGATGTCTTCGGCGATGATCGCGCCAAGGACCTCACGCTGGTCGATGCGGCTCTCGCGCTTTTTGACGAGGTCGAGCTCGCGGACGGCGAAGAACAGGCGGAGAATGTCCGAGTTCGTGCCGTAGCCGAATGCGCGCAGAAGGGCCGTCGCGGGGAACTTCTTCTTCTTGTCGATGTGGACGAACACGACGTCGTGGATGTCCACGGTAAACTCGACCCACGATCCGCGGAACGGGATGATGCGGGCGGAGATCAGGCGCTGTCCGTTCGGGTGTGTGCTCTCCTCGAACACCACGCCTGGCGAACGGTGCAGCTGGCTGACGATCACGCGCTCGGCGCCGTTGATGACGAACGTTCCGAGCGGCGTGAGCAGCGGCAGCTCGCCGAGGTAGACTTCCTTCTCGATGATGTTCTTCGGGCGCTTGACGCCGGCTTCAGTCGTCTCGAAGACGACGAGCTGGAGCGTCGCCTTGAGCGGCGCCGAGTACGTCATGTCGCGCTCGATGCACTCCGCTACCGAGTACTTGGGCTCGCCGAGGGCGTAGCTCTTGTACTCGAGCGAGAAGTTCTCGTGGACGTCGGCGATCGGGAACAGGTCCTTGAAGACGCGCTCGAGACCGATGTCCTCGCGGTTCTGCGAGGCGGCGTCGAGCTGCAGCAGGGACTCGAAGGCGCGGGTCTGGATGTCCAGGAGGTGGGGCATCGTCATCCCCTGGTCGAGCTTGGCGAACGAAATCTGCTTCATCAGTTCAGGCATGGATCACCTACGGGCGCAAATAGCCCCGCCGCCGTCGTCCGCGAAATTTTCGCGGCTCCAGCGCGGAGCGAA
>JACCRL010000389.1 GCA_013813605.1 Gemmatimonadaceae bacterium | reverse complement strand
GGCAGCGTGCTGGTGGGCCTCGTGAGCGTCGGGTGGGCGGCCTATGCGCGCGTAGTCCGCGGCATGGTCCTCGAGCTTCGCGAGCGTGACTTCGTCGCCGCGGCCCGAGCGCTGGGCGCGAGCGACCAATACATCGTCACGAGACATATCATTCCGAATGTCTTGCCCGCGATCGCCGTGCTTGCAACCGTTGAGATGGGCGAGCTCATACTGGCCCTCGCCGGCTTTGGCTTTCTTGGCGTGGGCATTCAGCCACCCACGCCCGAATGGGGTGCAATGATAAACGACGCACGGCCGTTCGTGCTGGATGCACCGGCGCGTACACGCTGGCTACCGTCAACAACGGCCAGCTCCCCTTCATCACGACTCAAAGTGCTGCCTACAAAGCCGAAATTCTTGCTTCGGCCATCACGCTCAAGGACGACAAGACTTTTTCGTGGACGATTACCGGCCGCGAAACTGACGCCGGAGGGCCAGTGGTAAGCACCGACGTTCTTAATGGCGTCTATACGCTCGTCGGCTCGGTGCTCACGCTGGGGGATTCTGACGGCTCGACCACCGCCACGCTCGGCACCGATACGATTACAATGGTGATTGACGGATCCGCGGGAAAGTTTACGCTGGTTTTTAGACGCTGATTCGAGCGGGTTACCGGCTCGCCGTACTGTCGAAATACGGCGAGCCGATCACCGGCCGCGACTGAGCGACCGCCCGCAGCACCAGTGATTCCATCGTTGCTTTCTTTCCGCGCCACGTCTCGACAACCGCTGGATCGAGAAGCTTGTGCCTTCGCGCGATCTCCTCGCGGTACCACTTCGCCCCCAGCATCGGCTCCGTGATAAGCGTGACATCGGGGCGTGCGTCTTCGACCGTCTGGAGATACCAGAGCGGATAGGTATCGTTATCCCCGCGGGTGAGAAACACCGCGCGGTCGGGAATTGCGTCCATCATCCTGAACATGTCGCCGTGCACACGCGCGCTCGACGGACTGATGCGGCGGTCGGTCGTCGGCCAGTTTAGCGCGGCAGGCACGAGTGGCAGCGCGAGCGCAATTAGCCGAAACGGACCGGGCAGCGCTCGCGCGAGCTGCATTGCACCGATCCCCGCCCAAAGCCCCCAGCACATGAAGGCAAAGAAAAAGAAGTAGTCACGCTCTCGCGCTTCGTGCAGCGCGCCCGGCGGCAGAAAGCCGCCGCCGAACGACGGACCCGCCTTCAGGTTGAGATAGAGCACTGCGCCGATCGATGCGCTCAGAAACAGGATTAGCAGGGCGACCCAGCTCCGCCTCTCCTGCTTTTTGTGAACGAAGAAGCCCGCCACGCCGAG
The DNA here is from genome assembly GCA_013813605.1 of Gemmatimonadaceae bacterium. Classification (GTDB taxonomy): domain Bacteria; phylum Gemmatimonadota; class Gemmatimonadetes; order Gemmatimonadales; family Gemmatimonadaceae; genus UBA4720. The sequence goes on along the minus strand of JACCRL010000389.1, from coordinate 680 downwards.
CAGCGCGTAGGCAATCGTGACCGGTGTCCGCCAGATCGTCGGCGGCGCGTCGGGCGAAAGGCCGAGCGCAAACTGCCAGTCCGCGTACTCGAACAGATTGCCCACCTGCAGCCAGAGCGGAGCCTGGCGCGGCCATAGCGGCGCGACATCGTACTGACGGCGCATGAGCACGTCGAACAGCATCTCCCACGTCCGCGGGTTGCCCTGATTGATTGTCGGATCGTGCCGCGCCCGCACCATCATGAAGATGGTGCAGCTTGCCGCAACCATCAGCACAAACAGCGACGTCACCGCCAGCCGCGAGACCGAGTGCGGATCGCGGCGGCCGTCGGCATGCCGCCTCCCTGACGGCACGGCGAAGAAGCCGTCCTTCGTCGTGAACGCGAGATACGCGGCGGCGGGAATCACGAGCAGCGCTACCATGTGCAGTGCCCACGCAAGCCCGGCAAAGTAGACTGCGAGAACCGTCCAGCGGGCGTCGCTGGTCTCGCCCGACCGGTTGGCTATCACGAGTATGATCATCCCGAACAGGAGCGCGGCGCCGTAGACCTCTGTCTCCGTCGCGCTCAGCCACACTGTCGACATGAGTCCGGCACAGATTCCGCCCGCGGTTGCCGCGCCGCGGTCGCCCGTCCATCGCTTGTAGAGATACGTGAGCAGACCGCAGCCCAGCGCCGTGC
>JACCRL010000378.1 GCA_013813605.1 Gemmatimonadaceae bacterium | reverse complement strand
AGATAACGCCAGGCACGCGGGGAGATTCGGCGATCGTGAACACCGTCGCGTAGTACTCCACCGACGTCTGGTCTTTGGTAATCGGCCCGCCCGATGCACCGAGCGTGCGCGGGTCGTGGCGCGTGAGGTCGGGACTGATTGCGCGGAATGTCTGACCCTCGTCGTCCGACTGAAAGACGACGCTGCTGCCGATGTAGAGCCGCTTCGGATTGTGCGGGGATATCACGATCGGGAAAGTCCACTGGAACCGATAGCGCGCGTCAGCGGCATCGTGGCCCATCGGGTTGTCCGGCCACGGGTTGATGTTGCGCTCGAAGCCGGTGCGCATGTCCTTCCGCGTCAGGTGCCCGCCGTAGGAACCCGCGTAGACGATGTCGGGATTGTCCGGTCTCGCCGCGATATATCCGCTCTCGCCGCCGCCTGCGTCGCGCCAGTCGGAAATGCCGATGCCGCCGTCGGCGCGGCTCGGACCGCACAAGGTCGAGTTGTCCTGCTGCGCGCCGCAGACCTGATATGGAAAGTGATTCGTCGTCGAGACGTGGTAGAACTGCGCCGTCGCCTGGTCCTGCTCGGTCCACGCCTTGCCGCCGTTGAACGAGACGTTGCCGCCGCCGTCGTTGGCGTTGATCATCCGCTGCGCATCGTTGGATGCGATCCACAGGTCGTGGTTGTCGCCGTGCGGCACGCGAATTGAGCGAAACGTCTTCCCGTTGTCGGTCGACTTGTAGAAGCCGGTGTTGAGCGCGTAGACGGTGCTCGTGTCCTTCGGGTCGGCGTAGATTTTCGTGTAGTACCACGCGCGCTGGCGCAGCTTCCGGTCAGAGTTCGTCTTCGTCCAGGTCGCGCCGCCGTCGCTGGACCTGAACACGCCGCCGGAATCAGCTTCGATGATCGCCCAGACCCGATTCGGGTTGGCCGGCGACACCGTGATGCCGACCTTGCCGATGACTCCCCTGGGCAGGCCGGGATTGCGGGTGAGCTCCGACCAGTTGGCGCCGCCGTCGGTGGACTTGAAGAGTCCGCTGCCGGCGCCGCCCGAGATCAGCTGCCAGGGTTTCCGCCACGCCTGCCAGAACGCGGCGTAGAGCGTTTCCGGATTGGATGGGTCGAGAATGAGATCGCTGGCGCCGGTCGAGTCGTTGCGGTACAGGATGCGCTTCCAGCTCTTGCCGCCATCGGTCGTCTTGAATACGCCGCGCTCGGAGTTCGGCCCGAAAACGTGACCCTGGCCGGCGACGTAAACGATGTCCGGATTGCCCGGATGCACGCGCACGCGGGATATCTGACGAGTGTCGCCCAGACCGACGTAGCTCCACGTCTTTGCGCCGTCGACGGTCTTCCACACTCCGTCACCATGCGAGACGTTGCCGCGGATGGGGTGCTCGCCACCGCCGACGTAAACGATGTCGGGATTGGACTCGCTGATTCCGATCGCGCCGATCGTCCCGCCGAAATACTTGTCGGTCACTGGCGCCCACGTGACGCCGCCGTCGGTGGTCTTGAAGACGCCGCCGCCGGTCGTGCCGAAGTAGTACTCGTATTGCCGCTTTACCGACCCCGCTACCGCGACCGAGCGCCCGCCGCGGAAGGGTCCGATCTCCCGCCACTTGAGCGCGGCAAGCGCCGACGAGTCGTAGGGAGACCAGGCTATCCCGGGCGCGGACGGTGCCTGGGCATGGGCTGGCGATACCCCAACGAGAATGGCGGCGGCGAGGAAACGGAATGCGGACAGGTGAGTCACGGCGCGGGCTCCACGAGGGGGGCGGTAGGAGACACAACGCTAGCCAATCGCGACTGAAGCGGCTAGATGATCGCGCCGACGCCTGATCTCAGAGAAGAAATCTCTCCGCGAGCTGCGTCAGGCGCTCGTCACCTTCGTTCTCCGCCCTTTTTCTGATCAGCTCGACAAAGGGGCGCAGCTTCTTCTCACCCCAGTAGTAGCCCGTCGCGCTCTCCGCGCTCCCCGTATCGCCGGCGCGCGCGCCCTCGAGCAGCGCCTCGGCTGCTGCCTGGTCGAATCCCGGATCTGCACGGTCGGGTAGCGTGTACCTCCTGCCGGGGTCGCCCCAGCCAGCATCTTCCTTCACGAATGCGCGCGACATGTGTTCGTCTCGACAGAGCATGGGGAATGGCGCAGCTTTCGCGCCGCTATCACGGTACTTGCAGTCTACTCCGTCCTACCATGAACTGGAGCAATCAAATGCCAATGGATTCCTTCGAGCAGCAACAGCAGGATCTCGACCCGCACCGGAAGGAGGAGCGCGATGCCGCCGCAGTCGAGCTGGCCGGTCGCATCCGGCAGAAGGGCGTCGAGGTTTCTGGAACCGAGACGAGCGCGCAGCTCGACGACCTGAATACTGCGATCGACCGCTTCGAGGCGGCCGTCACGGCGCGGGGCGGTGATCCGATGATCAACACGCCGACTTCGGTGCCGCCGGAGAATCCTGACTTCGTCGTGCCGCGCCGTGATGAAGGTGAGGACATCGATACGTACACCGGCCGCATTATCGCGGCGGGCGGAAGGCTGGAGAAAGCCGACCTGTAGGCCAGCAGTTGATAACGGGGACGAACAGGGGAATCCGCTGGGCGCAGGCGGGGGTGGTGATCAACGCGCTGCTGGTGGTCGTCAAGCTCGTCGCCGGCGTGGTCGGCCACAGCACGGCACTCATCGCGGATGCCGTGGAGTCGTCGGCGGACATTTTCTCGTCCGTCATCGTCTGGCTCGGTCTGAGCATTGGCGCGCGCCCGCCCGACGACAACCATCCATATGGCCATGGGAAAGCGGAGCCGCTGGCGGCGGCCGTCGTATCGCTGATGCTCCTTGGCGCCGCGGCGGGGATCGCCGTCCTCGCCATACGCGAGATACGGACTCCGCACCAGCTGCCGGCGCCATTTACGCTATTCGTCGCCGCCGGCGTGATCATCATCAAGGAGATGCTCTACCGGAGCGTCTCTCGCGTCGGACGTGAGGTAGGCAGCACCGCCGTCGCCGCCGACGCGTGGCATCACCGCAGCGACGCGCTAAGCTCCGTCGCCGCATTCATCGGCATCAGCATCGCGCTGTGGGGCGGGCGGGGATGGGAGGCGGCGGACGACTGGGCAGCACTGCTCGCTTCACTCCTCGTCGCGGTCAACGGGTTGCGCACGCTGCTGCCCGCGGTGTCACACCTGATGGATGAAGCGCCCGACAACTCGGTGAAGGAGCGCGCCCTGCGCGCCGCGGCCGATGTCGACGGCGTGCGCAACGTGGAGACGCTTCACGTGCGCAGTGCTGGTCTGGGATTCTACATCGACTTGCACGTTCAGGCCGACCCCGCGCTCTCGCTCGAGGCGGCGCACGAGATCTCGGCACAGGTGAAGTACGCCATTCGCGCTGCACTCCCGCGCGTCGTGAACGTCCTCGTGCACATGGAACCATTTCGCACGCCGATCGACGCCGAGAACGATCCGGTGTTGATCGGCTCCTAGGGCCGCCGCCACTCTCCGGACGCGCCGCCGCTCTTTTCGACGAGCCGGACGCCGCGGATCTCCATCCCGCGGTCCATCGCCTTGGCCATGTCGTAGATCGTCAGCAGCGCGATAGTCGCCGCGGTGAGCGCTTCCATCTCGACACCGGTGCGGCCGGTAGTCGTTGCCCAGGCGACGATGCGCAGGCCGGGCAGCGTTTCGTCGTGATCGATATCGATACCGACATCAGTGAGAGCAAGCGGATGGCAGAGTGGAATGAGCTCGGCGGTGCGCTTCGCACCCATGATACCTGCGATGCGCGCGGCGGCGAGGACATCACCCTTTCTTCCCGACCCGGTGCGAATCGCTGCGAGCGTCGCCGCTGCCATGACGATGCAACCTTCGGCGCGGGCGCTGCGCTCGGATTCGGGCTTGCCGCTGACGTCGACCATCCGTGCCCGGCCATCCTCGTCGATGTGAGTGAGATCTTTCATCGCAGTGTCGTGGAAAGTTGTCGGATGAGGCGGGCCGCGATCACCTGGGGGCTCACATTGCCGGATGCAAATGTCTTTGCGCGAAGCACCGACTCGACCGCTCCGCTGGCGGAACGCGCGGCCCTGTCATCGCCGCGATGGATCGCATCGCGCGCGCGCTCGGCCAGCAGTGTGACGAGCGCATCGAGAGTGTCGGAGAAAGTCCCGCGGGCATTGGCTGCGCCCTGTCCCATCGCGGCGAGATAGCGGTTGGAACGGCGCGGTGACAGCGCCGCATCGATGATCTTCCGCGCGCTGATCGTCGCCCTGGCATCGTCGTCGCCAGAGAGCAGTCGGCCCGGCGCCCCGGCCGCTGCACGGACTCTCTCTGCCGCGCCCGCCTTTGAAACTTTGTCCAGGGTTGCGGCCACAACCGGATCCGCAAGAAAGGCGCGGACGTCCGCATCGGGGACGAGAGGCACGCGCACGGCGACGACACGCGAGCGGATCGTCGGCAGGAGCGCGCCCGGCTCGCTCGAGGTGAGGATGATCGTGGTGTCCGCGGGCGGCTCCTCGAGCAGCTTCAGGAAAGCATTTGCCGCCTGGTCCGCTCCTTCCTGCGCCACCATCCGGTCCGCGTCACCGACGATGAAAACCTTCCGGCTTCCCATCGCCGGCGACATCGAAGCGCGCTGGACGAGCGAGCGCACGGTCGACACAAAGATGCCCTCGCTGCCGGACGGCGCCGCATACAGTCCCCGCGCCGCGGCGCGCTCCGCGATTGCCTCGGCGTAGTCCTGCTTCACTTCTTCCGGATCGGGAGAGGAATCCTTGAGCCGCGGGCGGGGAAAAACCCAGTGCAAGTCGGGATGGACGATTGCGCGGACGTAGCGGCAGGCGGTGCACGTTTCACAAGCCGGGTCGGGTCCGGTACAAAGCAGCCGCTGGGCGAGCCAGAGGGCGAGCCGCTGCTTCCCCGTCCCCGGCGCTCCGTGGAGCAGCAGGCTGGCGGGAAGCGTGCCCGTGGCGATGCTATCCGCCAGCCGGTCCCGCACCGCACCGTGTCCATAAAGGTCAACAATCGCCACGTGAGAAATATGTGCGGTTGGGGTTTGCGAGGCTTCATCCGTTCGCGGGCCAGCGGCACGCTTTCTGACTTTCAGAGTGCTGGACGCACGTAAGAGGAGAAACGATGGCGGGACAATTGAGCGGACGAAAAGTGGCCTTCCTGGCGACGGACGGCGTGGAAGAGGTGGAGTTGACGGCCCCGTGGAACGCGCTCGAGCAGGCGGGCGCGGAGCTGACCCTGCTCTCCGACAAGACGGGTCAGATCGAGGGCGTCAACAAGGGGGCAAAAGGCCGCGCTTTCACGATCGATGCCGAGGTGGGCCAGGCTAATCCGCGCGATTTTGACGCGCTGGTGCTTCCGGGCGGGAAAACCAATCCTGAAAAGCTGCGCCGGAATTCCGATGCGGTGGCGTTCGTGCGCGGCTTTATGGAGGCGGACAAGCCGGTGGCCGCCATCTGTCACGGGCCGCTGCTGCTCGTCGAGGCGGACGCCGTGAAGGGCAGGACGCTCACGTCAACAGCTTCGATTGAGGGCGAGATAAGGCATGCCGGCGGGTCGTGGGTGGACAAACAGGTGCAGCTCGACCAGAAGCTTCTCACAAGCCGCAAGCCGGAAGACTTGCCCGCGTTCTGCGCGCAGCTCGTCGGCCTGCTCGGAACGGCAATGGATGAGCGGCGCCTCGATAAAATGGTGGAGCAGAGCTTCCC
>JACCRL010000185.1 GCA_013813605.1 Gemmatimonadaceae bacterium | reverse complement strand
TGCGTACGGACGGAGTCAGCGCCGGCCGTGTCGTGAAGGCGGGCCTTCACCCTGCCAACGAGATCGTCGTGCCTTCGCTCGCGCTCGTTGCCGCGCTGGAGCCTTCGCCGGAGGAGATGCCGGCGATCGACCATTCACTGATGAATGGACCGGTCGCGATTGTCGAGATGGACGACAGCGCGCCGGTGCTAAGCCTCGACCGCAAACGCGCAAAGAAAAGCCGCGCCGGTGCCGCCGCCGAGCACGCCGGAAAGATCGCCGCCGAGATTGGTTCGGCCGACGACGAGCAGGAGTTCACGGCCGAGGATCTTCCGTCGCCGGAGCTTCTCACGCCGCCGCCGCCGCGCAATGTCGATGTCGGCAAGCGCGAGCTGGACGCGATGGGCATAAAGCTTATGGACGCGCTGAGGACGTTTCGTGTCGAGGGCGAGCTGGTGGGTCGCACCACTGGCCCCGTCGTCACGCAGTTCGAGGTCGCGCCGGCGGCTGGCGTAAAGGTTCGCCAGATCGCGAATCTTTCCAACGACCTCGCGCTGGCGATGCGAGCGGCGAGCATACGCATCGTCGCGCCGATTCCGGGCAAGGGCGCCGTCGGCGTCGAAGTCCCGAATCCCACCGCCGAGATGGTCGCATTCCGCGAGATGATCGAGTCGCGCGAGTTCCAGACGGCGCGCGCGGCGCTCCCGATCGCGCTCGGCAAGGATCTCGAGGGCCGTCCGGTCATCGCCGACCTCGCGAAGATGCCGCATCTGCTGATCGCCGGCGCGACTGGCTCGGGAAAGTCGGTTTGCATAAACACGCTCATCACGAGCCTCGTTTATCGCCACACCCCCGAGACGCTGCGCTTTCTGATGGTCGATCCGAAGATGGTCGAGCTCTCGGTGTACAACGTGCTGCCGCACCTGCGCCACAAGGTGGTCACCGACAATCGCGATGCGGCCGCCGTGCTCAAGTGGGCAGTGCTGGAGATGCAGGATCGCTACGAGCTGCTCGCCGCGAACGGCGCGCGGAACATCCAGGACTTCAACCGCAAGGTTCAGGAAGGTCAGACGCTGAAGAATGCGAAGCGGAACGACGTCGCGTTCGAGAACCTGGAGTACAAGGGCGGCATCGTTCCGTACATCGTGCTCATCATCGACGAGCTCGCCGACCTGATGATGACGGTGCAGGGCGAAGTGGAGACGCCGCTGGCGATGCTGGCCCAGAAGGCGCGCGCGATCGGCATCCACCTGATTCTGGCGACACAGCGGCCGAGCGTGAACGTGATCACTGGGTTGATCAAGGCGAACTTTCCGAGCCGTATCGCGTTCCGCGTCGCGTCGCAGGTTGACAGCCGCACGATTCTCGATGGAATGGGAGCAGAGTCGCTGCTCGGCAATGGCGACATGCTCTTCATTCCGCCGGGCAAGTCAGAGCCGGCGCGGCTGCAGGGGGCGTACATCTCGAGCGAGGATACCGAGCGTCTGACCGGCTGGTATGAGCTGCGACGCGAGCAGCGGAAGGCAGCGTTCGAGGCGCAGGGACTCATCATCGATGAAGCGCCGAGCGAGCCGGATATCGTCGAGGCGATTCGCAAGCGGGAGGCAGAGGAGGCTGGGGGTAGCGATGCCGAGAGTTTTGATGGCTCGGATCGCGACAAACTGTTCCGGGAAGCAGGGGAAGTTGTCATTCAGCACCAGCAGGGATCGACCTCGTTGCTGCAGCGGCGGCTCAAGGTGGGGTATGGCCGGGCGGCGCGAATTATTGACCAGCTTCATGCAGCGGGGATTCTTGGGCCGCCGGATGGGTCGAAGCCGCGGGATGTTCTTGCCGGGCTCGAGGATTTGGAGAGGATCGCGGGGCCGCGGATTTAGCCAACGGCCCCACTTCGAACTGCTATGCTGCCCGCTGAAAGCTGAACTGCCACTTCGAACTGCCATGCTGCCCGCTGTGCGCTTGATGCTATGCGCTGGGGGCTCACTCCTCTGCGACCGCTCTCTGCGGTGCACTTTTTTTCGGTGTTGCCGCGTCAACGCGACGGATCAAACCCTGTAAGAGCATCCTCACCTCGATAACCTGGCTGAGCAGAGGCAGGTAGTCGCTTTGCGGGATTGCGCCGAGGTCGCGCCCCGTCATCAGGTGGTAATCGAGCTCTGACGCCGAGCCGAGCGCAATTCGGAGGAATCGACCGAATGCGGCATCGCTCGTTTGCTCACG
>JACCRL010000352.1 GCA_013813605.1 Gemmatimonadaceae bacterium | reverse complement strand
CGTCTGCGCCGCTATTCCGGCGCTGTCAGCAGTGCTTGTCTGGCCGGAAAGCGCCGCGCTGTCGCGCGCGTTCACCTGCGCGCCGGCGGACCCCGTCGCGAATGCGAAGAGCGAGACGAGCAGGGGGACAAGACGAGCAATTACGGCAAACTTCCGATTCATTCGTGATTCTCCAAGGGTGATGTAACAGCCGGCGAGCGACGCCGGCACAAACTCAGGCTGCCCGACTGCGCTGTGCGGCCCGCCAGGCGAAGTAGACAGGAATGCCGATCAGCACCAGCACGAGGCCCGACAGCGCCTGGGCACGCGTCTTCTCGGCGATCAACAGAATTATGGAGATGGCCGAGGCGAGGAAGATGTACAGAGCGGGCAGGAAGGGGTATCCTATCGCGCGATAAGGGCGCTCGGCGTCAGGCCGGGTCTTCCGCAGCCGAAACAGGCCGAATGCGGTAAGCGCGTAGAAAACGAGCGCAGCGAAGATCACATAGTCCAGGAGCTGGCCGTAGGTGCCGGTCAGGCAGAGCAGGCTCGTCCACAGCGACTGAACGATCAGGGCCGCCGCCGGAACGCTGTTCTTGTTGAGCCGGCCGGCGCTCTGGAAGAACAGCTTGTCCTTCGCCATCGCGTAGTACACGCGCGCGCCGGAGAGGATGAGGCCGTTGTTGCAGCCAAAGGTCGAGACGAGAATGGCTGATGCCATGATCGTCGCCCCCACCGGACCGAAGATCGTCTCGGCGACAGCGCTCGCGACGCGGTCCTGCGTCGCGAACTGAATGCCGCGCCCGAGCACATCGGCTGAGTCCTTCACGCCGATCAACGGCAGCACGTTCAGGTACGAAACGTTCGCGAGGACATAGAGCAGGCTGACGAGGCCCGTGCCGTAGATGAGAGCCTTGGGCAGGTTTCGCTGTGGCTCCTTCACTTCGGCGGCGGCAAAGGTGACGTTGTTCCACGCGTCGCTGGAGAACAGCGAGCCGACCATCGCCGAGCCGAACGCGATCAGGAACGCGGGACCAAAATCCACGGCGTTGAACCGGCCGGCGCCGAAATTCATCGCGATCGCTTCCGCATTCCTGCCGATCGTGAAGCCGAGCAGGATGAGAGCGGCGAGCGCACTGGTCTTGACGATCGTGAGCGTCGTCTGGACGAGCTTGCCTTCCTTCACGCCCCGCAAGTTGATCCACGTCAGAATCCAGATCGTGATCAGCGCCACGAGGCGCTGCGGCGAGAGCCCCAGCTGGACAGGCCCGCCCGGAGTGTTGAAGTCGAGCTGCGGAAACCAGCCGAATCTGTCGGGGGTAATGTCGGGCCAAAGAACTCCGAGGAATCTTCCGAAGGCGACAGCGACGGCGGCGATCGTGCCGGTCTGGATGACGACGAAGAGGGTCCAGCCATAGAGAAAGCCCATGAGTGGACCCATGGACTCCCTGAGAAAAACGTATTGTCCGCCCGCCTTCGGGTACATCGCCGCGAGCTCGGCGATGGTGAGGGCACCGAGCATGGTGACGATTCCTGCGAGCACCCACGCCATCAGCAACCAGAAGGGCGAATCGACGGTGCGGCCGATGTCGGCGGAGACGATGAAAATGCCTGAGCCGATCATCGAGCCCGCGACGAGCATCGTCGCATCGGTGAGCGACATCGCCTTCACGAACTCCCGCGGCGAAGAAGTGCTGCTGTCAGTCGTGGCTGTTTCGCTTCTCACGATATGCCTCGGAAGCACGTTTAGCGCGCGGGGTATCTCCCTCTGTCGCGGCGGGCAGAATGTACGCCCGCCAATGCGCATTTGCTAGGGAGAAACGACCTAGAAAATGAAGTGAACGTCAACCGTGTCCCGCATCGGAGTTCCGTTGGCGCGGACACCGGGACGGAAGCGGAGGGAGCGCAGCACATCGTTCAGGCGGTTGTTGTAGCCGCGATCCTTGGACGGATTGAAGGCAATCAGGTTGGAGTTGCCGCGCTCATCCACGTCGAACCAGGCGATGAGGTGGTAGGGCTTGATACGCTCGGGAGCGGGAAGCGGTGGAATGAACAGGTCGCGCAACGTGGGCGGGAAATCCTTGCCCGGTCCACCTCCAGTGCCGGGCCCGATACCGCTTCCCGTCCCGGACCCGACGCCGGACCCGATCCCTCCGCCCGTTCCCGGACCCGCGCCCGGGGTGCCGGCATTGCCTGCGCCTTCCCCACTGACGGCCGTGGTCACGGGCGGCGCAGCGGCTGGCACCGGAGTTACGGGCGCCACCACGGGCGGCTTCACCTCCGGCTGCTTCACCGGTGGAACGACGACCGGTTTCACGACCGGCACGGCGGTGTTATCCGGCTTGACGCGAACAAACTGGACTCGCTCCTCGCTGCGGCGCGGGCCTCCGCTCCCGCCACCACCGCCGCCGGCCGGACCCGCGCCACCGCCGCCAACGGCCGGATCGTGCGTGAAATCAGTGGTGCTGATGACAGGGCCCAGAATGAGAAAAAGGATCAGCGCGTGCACGAAGAGTGACGCGCTGATCCCTTTCCACCGGTCCCGCTTCCGGGGCGGTAACCCCGAAGGCGGGCGATAACGCGTAGCTACTTTACATCCTTCGGTGGTACGCCGATCACCTTGACGCCGGCACCGCGCGAAACGTCCATCGCCCAGATGACTGCCTCGTACTTCACCTTTTCGTCACCCTTGACGAAGATGATCTTCTCCGGCCGCGGGTCGTAGATCTCCTTCAGGCGCGCCGCGAGGCGATCCTTCGGAATTGCTTCCGAGTTGACCTTGTAAACATCTCCCGGCAGAACTTCGAGGACGATCTGCGAGGGAGGGGGCGAATCGTCCGCGTTCGGTTGCGGAGTCGGATCAGGGAGCTGCAGGTCGATCGCCTTCCGCGACATCGGGATGACGAGCATGAAGATGATCAGGAGAACCAGCAGCACGTCGATCATCGGCGTGACGTTGATCTCGTTGGTGAGACTGCTGCTACCCCCAGTGGACATCGACATTACTTCTTTCCCCCCATACCCTCTATGAGGTTGTCGCTCGAGACGAGCGAAACCGTGCCCGGCCGCTGGTCGGTAATCATTCCTGTAACCCTGACCTCGTTGCGCGAAGCGATGTCGAGCGCGTCGAGAACTTTCCCGTACTCGAGTTCCTTGTGCGCCTTGATGTACAGAAGCTTGTCCTCTTCGCGCGCGGTGAAGATCTCTTTCAGCCGCGTCGCCAGCTCTTCGTTGCGGATCGGCTTCTTGTTCAGGTAGTACTGGCCCGTCGCATCGATCCCGAGCACCTGGTCCGTATCCTCTTCAGGATGCGGCT
>JACCRL010000288.1 GCA_013813605.1 Gemmatimonadaceae bacterium | reverse complement strand
GCCGGCCGCTTCTCGGGGAAGAGGAGCGCGCCGCGGTGCTGGACGTGCTTTCGTCTCCCCAGCTCGTCCATGGACCCCGAACCAGGATGTTCGAGAACTCCTTCGCGGCGTCCCTTGGGCCGTCGGCTCATGCAACGAGCGTGTCTTCCTGCACGGCAGGATTGCACCTGGCCTACATGCATCTCAATCTCGGCCCCGGGGACGAGGTCATCGTTCCGGCTCAGACACACGTTGCCACCGCGCATGCGGTGGAGATCACTGGCGCAAAGCCGGTCTTTGTTGATTGTGAGCTCGGCACCGGCAATATTGACGTTTCCGCAATCGATGCCGCCATCTCCGAGCGCACCCGGGCGATCAGCGTCGTTCACTTTCTTGGCCTTCCCGCGGACATGGACGGGATCAACGCGCTTGCCCGCAAGAAAAATCTGTTCGTTGTGGAGGACTGTGCGCTGGCTGTTGGCTCGTCTCTCGGTGGAACAGCCTGCGGACTGCTGGGAGATGTCGGGTCGTTCTCCTTCTATCCGGTCAAGCACATGACGACTGGTGAGGGCGGCATGGTCGTCAGCCAGCATCGCAACGTTGTCGAGTCGATCGCAAACATGAAAGCGTTCGGTTACGACCGCGGTCCCGCCGAGCGAACGGTGCCTGGAGTGTACGACATCGCCCGGCTCGGCATCAACTATCGGATGAACGAGATTTCAGCAGCCATTGGACTGGAGCAGCTCAAGAAAGTGCCGGAGTTCAGCCGCCGGCGGGCCGCTAACGCGTCTTCCCTGCGGTCCGCCTTTGCCAACATCGCGGAGATCGATGTCCTCGCCGATGGAGATGCCACCCGGATTCACTCGAACTACTGCGTCGTCGGGATCCTGAAGGGGAGAATGGCCCCCCTGCGAAACCAGGTCGTGGCGGCCTTGTCCGACGCAGGGATCGGCACCAGCGTATACTATCCGGTGCCATTGCCCCTGTCCGCCTACTATTCTGCCAAGTACAGCTACGACTGGCGCGGATTTCCGAACTCGGTTGCCATCAGCAACAATTCGATCGCGTTTCCGGTTGGCCCGCACCTGAACGAGGACGACATGCACGTCATCGGCGAGGCCCTGAAGTCGGCGGTACTGAAGGTGGGATCGTGAAGCAGGATCTCATCGGGCGGCGGATCGTTCTGATAGGCGGGGCCGGATTCATCGGGCACAACCTCGCTCTCGAGCTGAAAAAACGGGGTGCCGAGGTGTCGGTTGTGGATGGGCTTCAGGTCAACAACCTGCTGTCCCTCCACGGGGACATGGGCGCGAACGTGGAGCGTGATCTCTACCTGAGCATCATCTCCGAGCGGCTCGACTTGCTGCGCGCGGCGGGAATTCCCCTCTATGTGGAAGACGCGCGGGATTACCTTCGCCTCAGCCTGCTCATTGGCCGCCTGAACCCCCAGGTAATCGTGCTGCTCGCGGCGGTTGCTCACGCCGCCCGGTCCAACAAGGATCCCTTTCATACATTCGACCACAGCTTCCGCACCCTCGAGAACGCACTCGATATTGCCAGGGATCAGGTAGAGCACTTCATCTATTTCTCGTCGAGCATGGTGTACGGGAACTTCGAGGGGAATGCCGTCACCGAGGAGACCGTCTGCAATCCCCTCGGCATCTATGGCGCCCTGAAGTTCGGCGGAGAAAAACTCGTTATCGCTTATAACCAGGTCTTCAACCTGCCGTACACCATTGTCCGTCCATCCTCCCTTTACGGAGAGCGCTGCATCAGCCGCAGGGTCGGTCAGGTGTTCATCGAGAACGCACTGCGCGGCAGGGACCTCTCCATCCAGGGTGATGGCAATGAAACTCTCGACTTCACGTACATCGACGACCTCGTCAATGGCGTATGTGCGTGTATCGAGCAACCGGCGTCGAAGAACCAGACGCTCAACCTGACCTTCGGCCGTGGGAGATCTCTCAATGAGGTGGCGGCCATCGTCAAGGAAGAATTCCCGGATATCAAGGTGAAACACGTCACGAGAGAGGCGCTGATGCCGGAGCGCGGGACTCTGTGCGTAGACAAGGCGCGCAAGCTCATTGGATACGAGCCGCAATTTCCACTCGAGGTGGGCTACCGGCGCTACATCGAATGGTATCGCGGTCTCTTCGAGCGGATGAACGCGAAAGCCCAGATGAGTGCGGTGCTGCAGCTCACCGGATGGCTCTGCCTCGCTGTCTGATCGCCAGCGCCGTCGGCGGGCGGCTTGCTGCCAATGAAATTCGAACCTGATCCATGGCTTGGCCAGCTCTTTGGCTACCCGGTGTTTCGCGT
>JACCRL010000268.1 GCA_013813605.1 Gemmatimonadaceae bacterium | reverse complement strand
GCGGCCTCACCGGGCGCGTTGCCGAGCAGGGCATTTGCGCGGGCATAGGCAAGCCAGTCCATTGCGCCGCTGCGCGGAACACCAGCCGAGCGGTGGCGTCTGCGCCCCTCGTCCTGCACTGTCATGTACGGCGCCGCTCTTTCGATGGTGATGGTCACGGCAGCGAAACGAAGCGCACGGAATCGCCCGGCTGCAACAACGCGGGTGGATCTCGCTCGTGATCGAACAATCTCGTTTCGGTCTTTCCCAGAAGGTGCCAGCCTCCCGGAGTAGCAAGAGGATAGACTGCCGTCTGCAAACCGGCGATCGCTACGCTTCCCGCCGGAACCCGAGTGCGAGGCGCACCTCTGCGTGGAAGCCGCAATCGCTCGTTCAGTCCGCTGAGATAAGCGAATCCCGGCGCGAAGCCAAGTAAATCGACGACATAGCGTCCACCGGTGTGAATCTGAACCACTTCGTCAACGCTCAGGTCGCACGAATTCGCGACGTTCTCCAGGTCGGCACCATCGTACCGAACGGCGATTTCGTGTGAAACGGCACCAGAGAAGGGCGGAGCGGAGCTCTTTTGCCGTAGCGCGTCCGTGACTCGTCCTGACATCTCGGCGTAAGTCGCGCGCAGCGGATCGTAGTAAGCGGCGAGAGTGGTATAGCCCACCACCACATCGTCAAGGTTCGCGATCCCGGCTTCGCGAATCGCGCGCGCCGCGGCATGAATTTCGGCCAGGGGCACCGGATGTCCGTCGGATCCGATTGTGACCGTCAGGGCGGCGTCTCCGAGCGGATCAACCGCAATCACGGGGGAGATCACGCGAAGCTGACGATTTCGACCCCTGCTTCTTCGAGCCGACGCCGCAGGATCTGCAGCATCGGCAATGCCGAGTCACCGTCGCCATGCACGCAGAGCGATCGCGCCTCGAGTCGAAGCGAGCGACCCTCGACCGACTCGATCGTTCCGTCGGTTACGAGCTTGAGCGCGCGCGCAGCAGCGGAGTCCGGGTCACTCAACAGCGCCCCGGCGCGCTCGCGGGAGAGCAGCCGGCCATCGGCGCCGTAGGCGCGATCGGCAAACGCTTCCGCTACAGCCTGAAGTCCGGCGCGCCCCGCGGAATCTGCGAGCTCGCTCGCGCCCGGGCACAACACCCTGAGCTCGGGATCGAGTGCGGACACCGCAACGGCGATGGCGTCAGCGGCACTGCGGTCCAGCGTCGCGCGGTTATACAAGGCGCCGTGCGGCTTCACGTAGGCCAGCCGCGCATCAGCGCGGGCACAGACGTTGGCGAGGAGCTCCAGCTGGATCGTGACGACGCGTCGAATCTCAGCGGCGTCGAGCCCGAGCTCGCGGCGGCCGAAGCCAGGCAGATCAGGATAGGATGGGTGCGCCCCGATGGCGACGCCGCGATCGCGGGCCGCGCTGACCGTCTCCCGCATCGTGCGCGCATCACCGGCGTGAAATCCGCAGGCGATGCTGGCGGAAGAAACGAGGTCGAGCAGAGAGGCATCAGCGCCGCGCCGGCTGTCTCCGCTTCCCTCACCGACATCCGCGTTCAGGTCTATCGCGCGCTGCACCCCGCCGATTCTACTTCTTGCGCTTCTTCCCGAGCTCGGCGACGGGCTTGGTCTCGACAACCTCCCAGTCCTCCACGTCGTCCTCGAATCCACCGCGCGTCACCTTCGGGAGCAGCTTCTCGCGTATGACGAGCTTGCTCAGCCAGTACGTGAAGCCATCCTCGGCCTGCACCGGCAGCCAGGCGAACTTGGTTCTCACGCGCTCGTCTCCGATTTTTCCGCCGCTCTCGCGCCGACTCTTCCACTTCACGCTTTATCCTCCGTTGTGGCTAGATGCGATCTTCAAGTCCATCCACTCCCGACATCTCCGCACAGTGCGCACAACAGTAAAATGTGCCGGCGCTCTCAACCCCGTGCCCCACGATCTTGCAACCGCAGTGCGCGCAGACCGGGGCCAGCGCATGGATCGCGCACTCGAAAGCGTCAAAGGTGTGGGTCTTTCCCGCCATCGTTACGGTAAAGGATTTGTCGTAGTCGTTTCCGCAGACTTCACACTTCGCCATCGCTCTCCTCGTTCGCTGGGGCCATTGCCACGTACGGCGAATCTAGTGCCGCAGCCTCAGCGGAACACCTTTCTCATCTTCGTGTCAGGGTCCCGGGCGAAGCGGAAGGCGAACCACGCCAGGTCGGTCA
>JACCRL010000262.1 GCA_013813605.1 Gemmatimonadaceae bacterium | reverse complement strand
CTTCCTCGAGGGGAAGGTTGGGCGGATGAACGAGGAGCTCGCGCGTGATGAAGTTGTATTCCTTTTCCTCCAACAGGCTGACCGGCGCGCCGGGGCGAGTCCACAGCCTTTCGTAGAGAATTGCGTGGCCGTAGTCGAATGCATTGAACAGGCGATCGCCCGCTGGATAATTGTGGCGGAACTGCCAGTTGAAAGAGCCGGGCAGATAGAACTGCTCATATGTTCGCGACCACTGAGCCTGGGCGGTTGTCGCAGTGGCCACCACCAGCAACGCGGCGCCCATCATGATTTTCGTTTTCATCGTATTACCTCTGGTTTCTTTTCAGGGCAGCGCCGGGTGAGGCGCGCACGGGTCAGCGGATGGGAAAGAGCGAACGAATGGAGAATGCGCGGGAAAGTCCGAAGGTGAAAAACCAGCTCCGGTCGTCTCCGCTGAGCTGTTTCCCGAGCCCCCCGTCGACGTTAAAATAGGGAGTCAGCTGATACCGGATTCCCGTGGCCACATTCCAGGCGACGGCCTCATCGGATTCCAGCGGCTGCCGAGCGAAGACTTCGGCGCCCACCAGCGTCGACCGCAGGGGGAAGGTTTTGTCCGCAGCCAAACCTGCAAGCCAACGCCCGACTTCGGCGCGTCCGGCCGAGCTGGCCCCAGCAGGGACGGCCGCGACGCTCTCGCCGAACGTGTACTCGCCGTTCAGGTGGAAGCGGGCCCAGGTAAGGGTTCGCGTCGCGATACCTTTCGTCGAGAAATACGCTTTGTCGGGACCGAGCCCGCCGACCGGCAGCAAAACACCGCCCGCAATTCCAAGCGCCGGGATTGAAGTTTCAGCATTCAGGTTGTGCAACACCGACAGCTCGAGGCCGGCGAGCCCGGACCGGCGACGACCACCGCCTACATCGACATATGAGAGCGGTGCGCCGATCTCGATGTGGGTGCGCGGAAAAATCCCGTACGCTATCTCCGGCTCGATCCCCCACTGGTAGATCCCGCCTTCCGTGCGCTCGAGACGCAGTGGGGCGATCTGCAATTCGAAGGCGTAACGCTCTGTGGGATATGCGTCCTCCACGGTAAGCGGGCGACCGGCATCCGTGTTGTAGTAGTCCGTCTGCGCGGAAACCGGAACGGATGATACAGCAAGGGCCAGAGCCAGCGCCGCAACCCTTCCATTTACAGGCAACATTCGTTTTTCTCCATAGGCGCAAAATTCAGCGGACACGGATGCCGCGCGTCCGCTTTTAGCGTGTGTAAAATACACCGTTCAGCGGAGCAAGTTCCGGTCCCGCAGCGGCCGCTCGTGCGGCGCCGGTGGCGATTCTACGATCCTGGTAAACAATGTTACTTTACACGTTGTAAAGGCTAACATCATGAACGGAGAGCGCTATGCAGGATATTGCCCCGCCAGGCCAAGTGCGAAGAAGGGCGCTTCGGCACCAAGGTGACGGTTAAGGGTGGCTACTCTCCAGACGTCATCGTCGTGAAGCAGGGTGTTCCGGTGAAGCTCGATTTCTACCGGAAAATTGATCGTCGAGCAGACTTGAGGTTCCCTCGAGTTGGCGTCCCGCCCGCCTTGTTGGGAACGCCACAATCAGGTATGGTTCAAGCGTGACCACCCCACGCTTCGACCGTCAGATCAGTGTGAGATTCAACCGACGGCTGTCCTCCCTGACGGCGCTGTTTTCCAGCGCATTTCTCGTCGCCACGATGCTGGTGACGAGCGGGTTCGCCTGTGTGCTGCCCTCGGCCGGGCATGCGATGGCGGGAATGGACATGAGTGGCGCGGCCGGCGGGATGACAGGCATGGCGTCGATGTCAGCGACTCAGGATGCGCCTGCTGACTCCGATGAGGGGGTGTCTCCAGCACCCGAAGCGCCCTGCAGCTTCCCGTGGGCGCCGGGGGGCTGCGGCCCCTCGATGGCACCATGTGGCCCAGCAGCCGTGACATCGGTCGCGGTGGCGGTGAATTCCGTCGTTCGCGTTGGATCCGGCACGCGCGAGATACGCGCGCTCGAACCCCCTTCCGAAGTAACCGCCCCCGAGCTT
>JACCRL010000237.1 GCA_013813605.1 Gemmatimonadaceae bacterium | reverse complement strand
GGCGTCGTCAGCGTCGTCGGAACGAACAGGCCCGTGTACACGAGATTGAAGAAATTATCGAGGCGCGCGATTGCTCCTTCGCTGCCAAACGGAGCCGCAAGATCCTGGCGGAACAGCGGGACGTTATGCATCGGGTCCCCGTTGCCGTCGAACGTGTCGTCGAACATTCCGACCGGATAGAACTGTGGATTGGAGAGATATGCGTCCACCTGTGCTTCCGTCGAAGTTTCCGTAAGCCCGACCGGCGCACGCCCCAGCGTCTTGCCGCCATTCGCGGAGAGCGCGAGCTGCAGCAGCGGATACAGTGCGCGCGAATTGGTCGCGGTGGCCATGAGCCGGCCGAAATCGAGGTTATGCACGGCGAGCCCGTCCTGCCGCCGTCCGATCGAGCCACCATTGGGCGCGGTGAAGACGGCGCCCTCGGCAGCGGGGCTGTGGCAGAGGGCGCAACTAGTTCCGACCTTGTCACCGTTCGCTACGTTAAGGACACCGTCGCCGTTGCTGTCCTTGATCGGCAACCCGACGACCGCATTTGCGTTGATCAGCGCGATCGTCATCGCTGGATTGTCGAGTACGGACGCGAGGTTCGCGGTGAGCTGCGTGCGAATGGCCTGGGGCACGGCGTCTATGTCGATGCTCACGCCAAGTGCGAGAAGCTGCCGGGGAGTGGTCCCCGCCGCTACCATCCCGGCCGGCAGACGGAGGGCGTCTGTGAAGAAACGCTCATTACCGAACGTTTCAAACCGGTACACCTCACGGCCGAGTGCCGGATCACCATCTGTACGGACTGGTAGAGTCGGCCCCTGGTCGGCGGGGCCCGAGTTGCCTTCCGAGTCGCTGCCCGTGCTGTCGCCGCACGCGGCGGAGAGAGAGAGCACGAGCGCCAGACCCGCGCAACGAAGCGGCAGTGCGATGCAAACGAGCGGTCTCATTGCAAACCCCGGCAGTGGTGAGTGTCCGACGCGCGATCCCCCGGACTGGAGGCCCGCCGTCCGCTTGCTGAACTGACGCACATTCTGCATCAATCGTTCCACAGCGTGCCCAATCCGAGGCAGCAGCTCAGCAGTTCGTTCAGATAAATTAGAAGGTGCATTCCCCGCCCGCCAGAGGAATAGGATTCTGTCCAGGGTTACTGCGCCACCCGCTTAGGGAAGGCCGTCCGCCGGCGATGAGCTGGCCATCGATGCGAGCCTGGCGACCGTATTCATGTTTCGCGCGGTTCCATTCCTGGCAGCCGGGATCTTCAGCTTTGACCTCCCCATATCGGCGCCGTAGCGCACATAGAGTTCCCGTCGTCCCAACTGAACTTCCTCGTCGACTCGGCCCGATATGGTTTCAAGGACTCCGGCAGGCAGGGGCGCAGAGAAAAAAAATGCGACGGTCCGATTGGAGGGCGAATCCCTAAACGGATTCTTCGCCAGCACGTCCGCCATCTCGGCGGCGGTTCGCACCACGACGCCCACCGCTTTCCCCGCAAAGGCAAGCAGCTCTGCTTCCAGCGCTTTCGTCACTGCCGCCTCTCGAAGTGAGCTCTCGAAAACGACATTCCCGCTTGCGATGTACGTCCGGACAGAGCGAAAACCGGCGGCTTCGCACATCGCCCTCAGGTCCTCCATTGGAAGCTTGCCGGTGCCTCCCACGTTCACGGCGCGCAGAAGAGCAATGAATGTTGCCATCCGCTCAATATGCACGGCGCCATCGAATGGTGGACATTGTAAAATTGGGTGTGCGCAAACACATCCTGCTCTACGGAATACTTGGCGGAATTCTGATCGCCGGGCTCAAGGCTATCGAATACCGGTGGCTCGTAGTTGACCATTCCGTAGAGATTTACGGCGGCCTCGTTGCGGCGGTCTTCGCGGGCCTGGGTGTGTGGCTCGGTCTCAAGCTTACCCGCAATACCGAGACGGTCGTCGTGCGCGAGGTGATGGTTCCCGCGCCGGTCTCCTTCACCCTCGACGAGGCCAAGCGTCTGTCACTCGGGATAACGCGGCGTGAGCTGGAGATTCTGCAACTGATCGCGGCGGGGTTGAGCAACAGAGAGATCGCCGAACGGGTCCACGTCAGCGAGAACACAGTGAAGACCCACTCGAGCCGGGTCTTCGACAAGCTCGGGGCTCGGCGCCGGACGCAGGCGGTACAGGTTGGCAAGGAGCTGCGACTCATCCCCTGAGCCGCCTCTCCCGTCGCCCGAATGGATGATTTTTCACACTTTGGCGAAAATCATCCCTTCGGGTGACGCGCTCAGAGAGGTGGCGCCGCTAGAATCGGCGTTCCTCACCCACATGGAGCACAGATGAAGCGA
>JACCRL010000230.1 GCA_013813605.1 Gemmatimonadaceae bacterium | reverse complement strand
CGGGGAAGGTGTGACGGGCGGTACGGACCGTGGCACCGGGCCGACAGACGGAGACCCGCCGACGTCCACCAACGCGGGATCATCGGCACCGTCACGCTCGCGCACGACTACCGATGTAGTGTCGATCGCGGCGGTGTTGCGGTTGGCCTGGTCGAGGTCGCGAAGCAGCATGCTGTCCTGAGCAACGACGGCAGCCGTATCCTTTTTTCGATCACACGCCGCGCCCGCCGCCGCGAACACCGACAGCAGAACCACCTTCAGCAGCCGGACAGCGTATTTGTTCATCAGACTCCCACCAGGGTAACTTGAGGGAACGAAAAGGCAGACGGCGTGCCAAGTTACCCCATTTTGCGGTTCGTTGACTGAACAACGGCCGGTGGAGCACATGGCGGAGCAGCGGGTGATCATTCGAACGTTCGCGAACGAGACCGAGGCGTATCTTGCGCAGGCGGTCCTCGACGCCAACGGAATCGACTCCAGCCTGATCAGGGACGACGCGGGAGGAATGATGCCGTGGCTGCAGTGGCTTCACCCGATCCGGCTCGTGGTCAGCGAGGAAGACTCAGCACTCGCCGTCGAGATCCTCGACACGCCGCCACCTCCCCCGCAGTAGGCGCGCATTAGCTTATCCGTCATGACCCCACTCCTTCGCCGCGCTCTCCCGGCAAAAACGCTCTGCTGCGCGCTCTATCTGGCCTGCGTCGCGCCCGTGTATGCGCAGGGGGAGGATCCGTTCCTGAAGCGGGCAAAGCGAATCCTCCGCCAGACTCCTCTCATCGACGGGCATAACGACCTCCCGTGGCGGATTCGCGAAGACACCATCGCCCGCGGCGACGTAAACCGGTACGACATCAGAGTTCGCGCGCCCGGACACACCGATCTGGCCCGACTGAAACAGGGCATGGTGGGCGCGCAGTTCTGGTCGGTTTACATTCCCGGTGAATACGCCGATTCCGGCTACGCGCGCGTGCAGCTCGAGCAGATCGATATCGCCCGGCGCATCATCGCGCGCTACCCCGAGACGTTCGAGCTGGCGCTGTCCTCGAAGGACATCACAAGGATCTTCAAGCGCAGGAAGATCGGCTCGCTGCTCGGAGTCGAGGGCGGCCACGCCATCGAGAACTCGCTCGGCGCACTCCGCATGTACTACGACCTGGGTGTCCGCTACATGACGCTCACGCACAACGTCACGCTGTCGTGGGCGGATGCGGCGCTCGATTCCACCAGGCACAATGGGCTGACTTCGTTCGGCGAGCAGGTGGTGAGGGAGATGAACCGGCTCGGGATGCTGGTCGATCTCTCCCACACTTCACCGGCAACGATGAGTGATGCACTCAACGTCACCGAGGCGCCGGTGATCTTCTCACACTCCAACGCCTACGGACTCGTAGACGTTCCCCGCAACGTCCCCGATTCGATTCTCCGACGCCTCAAGTCGAACGGCGGAGTCGTGATGGTGACCTTCGTGACAGCGTTCAGCTCGCAGGAGGTCTGGAAGTACAACCAGTCCCTCGAGCCGCTGTCGCGCGGATTCCGCCAGCAGTTCGGCAACGATACCGCCGCGGTGCGCAAGGCGATGGCCGACTGGCGTGCCGCCAACCCACCGCCGCCCTCGACGCTGTCACAGGTCGCCGACCACATCGATTACATCCGCCGCGTCGCGGGAGCGGACCACGTGGGAATCGGCGGCGACTTCGATGGGATCTCGGACGTGATCACTGGACTCGAAGATGTGACCACCTATCCGTCGCTCTTCGCCGAGCTGGCGCGGCGGGGCTGGTCGGACGCAGATCTGCGCAAGCTCGCCGGTGAAAACGTGCTGCGTGCGTTTGCGCGCGCCGAAGTGGTCTCGGCGCGTCTCAAGCGACGGCAATAATTACGCGCTTACTGGGGTTCGTCCGCCGGTGCGGAGGAAGTTCGCGAATTCGACAGGCAGCCCCGCCGCCTCGATGCCGCGCGTAGTCTCCTCGATGTCGTATTCGATGCGAATGAACTCGGCCGCTGTCGCGCCGCTGGAGAAATCGAGCAGCACGAAGCCGGCGCGCGGATCTCCATCCCTGAGCCGCCCGACGCTACCCGTGTTGATGAAGTGAATCCCGTCGACGACACGGTGCCACGGCTTGTGGGTATGCCCGAAACACACCACGTCTCCCACCGCCGCGCCAACAGCGGCCGACACCTTTCTCATAAAGGAATCGTCGCGATCTTCCGTGACGTAAACCGTATTCAGCGTCTGATTGCCGTGCAGCAGGATCAGCGACGGACCCGCGGTGTGCCCGCCGAGCGGACGGATGTTCAGGCTGAACGGAAG
>JACCRL010000227.1 GCA_013813605.1 Gemmatimonadaceae bacterium | reverse complement strand
GGGGGAATTACTGCTCCGGTACTCGTCGTCGCCAGCTTCGACGAGCTCACGCGCCGCGCCAGCGAAGTGCCGGGTAAGATCGTGCTGTTCAACGTACCGTTCACATCCTACGGAGAGACGGTGCGATACCGCTCATCGGGCGCGATCGAAGCGGCACGTCACGGCGCAGTGGCCAGCCTCATCCGTTCGGTGGCATCGAGCTCCATCAACAGCCCGCACACCGGCGCGATGCGCTACGACACAACGGTGAGACAGATTCCGGCGGCGGCGCTCAGCGTCGAGGACGCGGCGATGCTCGGGCGCATGCAGGCGCGGGGCGAGGAAGTCGTCGTCACGCTGAAGATGGAGGCGCGAACTCTTGCCGATGCCCAGTCGCGCAACGTCGTCGCCGAGCTGCGCGGCACCGAGCGGCCGGAAGAGATCGTCGTAGTCGGCGGGCATATCGACTCGTGGGACGTCGGGACAGGCGCGATGGACGATGCCGGCGGCAGCGTCGCCGCGTGGGAAGCGGTAAGACTTCTCAAGCAGCTGGGCCTGCGCCCGCGCCGCACGATCCGGGTAGTACTGTGGACAAACGAGGAGAACGGACTGCGCGGCGCGACGGGTTACCGTGATGCGCACGCCGCCGAGCTGGACAACCATGTGCTGGCGATGGAATCGGACAACGGGGTGTTCAAGCCATCCGGTTACTACATGGCCGGCGGCGCGGCGGCGCTCGCCGTGACGAGGGAGATCGCGTCGCTGTTGTCCGGCATCGGCGCGACATCGGCGACGGAAGGCGGACCGGAGGCCGATGTGTCGCCGCTCGCCGAGCGCGGGATCCCCGCCGCCGCGCTCAACGTCGATGGCTCACGCTATTTCTGGTATCACCACTCCGACGGCGACACGAAGGACAAGCTGTCACCGCGCGACCTGAACGAGTGCATCGCGGCGATGGCGGTGATGGTTTACGTCGCGGCCGACATGCCGGAGCGCTTCCCGCGCGCCGCCGCCGCCGACTCGGTGCGGCGGCGGGTGCCGCGGTAGCGGGCGCGCCTAGGGCGCGAGCCCGTTCATTACTGGCGGGATCTCGCGCAAAAGGTCGCGGGCGAGGAGGCCGAGCAGTCCGACGCGCCGCATGATGCGATTTCCCGATTCGCCGTGCACGTAAGCTGCCCATGCCGCGGCCTGGGCGGGATCAGCGCCACGGGCGAGCAAGCCGACGACTATTCCGGCGAGGATGTCGCCCGACCCTGAAGTCGCGAGCCCGACCTTGCCGCCGGAATACGTGAACAGCTCGCCGTCGGGAGTTGCGATGTGCGTCACAGATCCCTTGAGCGCGACGACCGCATTCAAGCGGCGCGACGTTTCAATGGCGAGCTCGGCCGGTTTGCGCAACACCTGCTCCTTCGTTTCACCGGTGAGCGCGGCCATTTCGCCAGCGTGCGGAGTGAGCACGGCTGGAACCGGAAATGAATAGTGCCCCAACAGTATTCCGCTCAGGGCGGTCGCGTCGATCACAAGCGGCTTATCTGTGACGCGATTCAGAAACACGTCGAGGAAGCGGCCGACAGCATCCTCGTCCAGCATCCCGGGTCCGACGAGGATCGCGCTCGCTCCGGCGGCGTGAGCCGCCGCTTCGCTACCGGCTTGCGCATCGAGCGCCCCGGCGCTCTCAGTCAGGGAGAAGACGCGCGCTTCGGGGATGCCGACCCCCATCGGAATCGCGATGCTCGCCGGCGCGGCGAGCTGGAGCTTTCCCGCCCCCGATCGCAGCGCAGCTTCCCCGGAGAGCAGGATCGAGCCGGGCAGCTCCGCCGCGCCGCCGATGATCAGGGCTACGCCACGCCCCTCCTTGTCGCTCTCTTCATCCGGCTGAGGCAACGGCCAGCGCCGCAGCGCCGCGGCAGTTATCGGGGTGGCGTGCGGCTTAGCGCGCGCCGACATTCGCATCCGGCTCGGACGTTATCGGCTCTCCCGCTTCCTCGAGCGGCGCGACGAAGTTGAACAGCTTGAGCGCGAGGTTACCGCGCGGCCCGAGCTTCTCATCGTGCTCGTACAGGGTGACGGAGCAGTTTGCGACCTCCTCCTTCTTGTCGATCATAAGAATCTTCTCCTCCGTCATGTGCTCGAGGAGATAGCGCATGCAGAGTACGACCACGGCGTGGCAGACGATCAGCACGCGCTGGCCGCAGTACTCGCGCGAGATCATCTCGGTGGCGCTGCGCAGGCGGAGAATGACATCGCACCAGCTCTCGCCGCCGGGCGGGCGGTGGTAGAACTTTCCGAGCAGGCGCCGGAACTCGGCCTGGTCCGGCTCGTGGGCCTTGATGCCAACCGCCGTCATGCGGTCGAGAATACCGAACTCCTTCTCGCGCAGGCGTTCGTCGACGACGAGTGAATACGTATCCTCCCGCATCCCGGCCGTCTTCACGATCAGCCCGGCGGTGTGGCGGGCACGCAGGTATGGTGATGTCAGCACGATGTTGGGTCGCTGGCTGGCCGGAAGCGCGCCGAACCAGCGACCGAGCGCGCTCGACTGGTTCTTCCCCAGATCGGACAGCGGGACATCGACATCGCGCGCATCGATGTCGATCATCGCCTCACCCGCTTCGACCGCTGCATCGCGGGCAACATTGCCCGCCGACTCGCCGTGTCGGACGATGTAGAGAAGGTCGGGCCAGATCTGCGTTTGCGTCACGCCCGGTGACAGGTCAAGGAGTGTACCAGCTCAATAATGACGGCATGCGCAAAGATGGTGCGAACCTTGTAACGTTGGCGGCGAATGGACCCCGCGCCCGACCACCACGACCCCGACTGGCCGAAGTATCCGGAGACAGTGCTCACCTTCTCCACATCCCCGAGGCTGGAGATAGACCTTCGCGCGCCGCTCTCCCCGGAAGCGCGAAACGGTCTCGCACGAGCGGGACTCAGCGGTCCCTTTGCCGTAATGACTGCCTTCGATCCTCAGGGCAGGGACCTGACGCCCGAGGAAAATGAAGCGCGAAGGGCAGGACTCGATAAAACATTGCGGGCGCGCGGCACCGCGTTCCTTAACGTGGATTGCTGCTCACCAGACCGGTCGCACTGCGAGCGCAGCGTCGCCATTTCCATTCCGCAGGATGAAGCGACAGCGCTCGCCAGAGAGCTGGAGCAAGTGGCCTATTTCTGGTTCGATGGGCAGCGTTTCTGGATCGTTGGTGCGCTGCTTCCCACCGATCCGCTGGCGCTTCCGCGCAGCTCCTGATGCAAAAGGGGCCGGCACTTTCGCGCCGGCCCCTTTTTATTGCAGAAACCGAAATATCACGTAATCGGCTTGTAGCGCATGCCGTACACGCCACCCTTTGCGGTGGTAAAGCTGAAGCGCTCCTTTGCCTTCGGTGCGACCGGTCCAACCTTTACGGCTTCGGTCGCAACGACATTGCCGCTCTTGTCGAGAAGCTCGATGGAAAGAGCGTAGGTCTTCGCAGTGGCGGTGAGATTCTCGATCGTTCCGCCGACGACGGTTTCCGTCGCACCGCGGGAGAATTGGCTCACGATGACCTTGACAGGTGCCTTCTCCGATCTGTCGTTGAAGTAGACGAGCGAATCGGTGT
>JACCRL010000189.1 GCA_013813605.1 Gemmatimonadaceae bacterium | reverse complement strand
TCAGATAGGTTCCCGATATGGCACCCACACCCTTCACAGCCGGATTCAATCCGCGCAGCGCGGAAACAACGAAATGGAATGGGCGTTTATGCTTGGGAGGAGCAGCAGCGATGTTGTCAGGCGTAAGTATCTCGCGAATCATGGCCGGAATGGATCCACCCGTCTTGAGATACACCGCTGCGACAGCATCTACCTGTGTGGGCCATGGGTCGTAGCGCAGAAGCCACGCAATCATCTTTTTCGAGATGAATTTTGCAGTGTTGGGATGATTCGCGAGGTAGGTCAGAACCCGTTCGCCGTCGTTCACTCCGGCCTGGGATCCTGCAACACCCGCAGGAACCGCCTGGCCAAGGAAAGTTTTTGAAGCATTGTCGTGTCCGCTCGGATCGTACAGAAAGTTTCCTCTTCCCTGAATTGTCCAGCCGCTGAAACAGCGCGCGACTTCATTCACGTCTTCCTGAGTGTAGCCGCCATCCACTCCCAGAGTGTGCAGCTCCAGCAACTCGCGCGCGTAGTTCTGGTTCACCTTCGGCGCCCGGCTGATGTTGTTGTCCAGATAAACCAGCATTGCGGGACTGTGCGCACTCGCGCGCAGCATATCGGGGAATTTTCCAAGGGCATGCTTTCGAATGACTTCCCTGTCGTCTACAGTCTTGAGGTAGCCGACGTCGCGCATGCTGATATTGAAATGATCGGTCCAGAACTCGACCATCCTTTCATACAGTTGACGTTGTGAGAATGCGGCGCGGAAAAGCGTGGCTTGCTGGAGCTGGGTCAGGACGGTGTTGGCGGCCAGGCTGTAAAGCTGTTCAACAACCATGGTAGTCTGCGGATAATTGGCGGCAACGAAGGCGTCAACTGCCGCGTCATCGATCGCAGAAGGATTGAGATGGTAATCGAGATATCCCGTAAACCCGCGCGCCCGTGCCAACTGCGCTTCCTCCGCGGTGAGTCCCATGGTGATGCGTCTGGCAAGGCGCAGCGACGGAGTTCCCCATCGTTCGGCAAGATCCTTCGGTGGGGTATGGAAAAAGCCCGGTATTGGAAGCTTGCCCTGCGGGGATGCGCTGCTGCTGCGACGAAGCGTACCCACGCGTTGCGCGAGAACCCCGGTTCCGGCAACTCCCGCAGCTGTCGCAACGGCTCTTGCGAGAAAAGTCCGTCGGGAATTAGCCGGCCGGATGTCCACGGGAGGGAGGATATTCTCTTCTATGGTCGCCTGCGCGCCATCCGACGCATCAGTTTCCGGCGGCAACACTACATGGGTCATTTTGGAATCTCCAGGAGAAGCCGGCAGGCACCTTCGTGCACCTTACTCGCCTGATATTAGACGATGTTAAATCCGGAAATGTTACCGGGAACTTATATCTGCATCCTCGCCCACGCCCCCGGGGCGGCCATCGCGCCCATAAGAAGCTACCTCAAATGGCGCCCCGTCCGAAGAACTTCGATACTGATAAGGCTTCCCCCAGGGGTCGGCGGGAACTGCCTTGCGCAGGTACGGACCCCGCCAGTTAAAGGGGGTCGGCGCGGAAGCCGGCTTGGTCCGAAGCGCGGCCAGACCCTGGCTGGTGGTCGGGTAGCCGCCGTTATCCAGCCGGTAGTTCTCCAGAGCCGTGCTGAAGAGTTCGATCTGCGCTTTCGCTGACGTTCCCCGTGCCTCGGACACCCTGCCTACGATCTGCGGCCCCACGAGCGCGGCAAGAAGCGCGATCACCGCGAGAACGACGACCATTTCGATGAGCGTAAATCCACTCCGCGACATTCTCACCCCAGCCTTCCGTTAATGCTGTAAATCGCCTGAAGCATCGCGATCGCGACAAACCCAACAATACCGCCAAAAATCACGATAAGCGCGGGTTCTATGAATCCGATAGACACGCGAAGTCTACGGGCAAGATCTGTTTCATAGCTTTCCGCTGCGCGCAGACTCAGTTCCCCCAGTTTTCCGGTTTCTTCGCCCACACTCAGAAGCTGCAATGCCGCCGGGGGAAGAACGCCGGCGAGTTCAGCGCTCATTTTGCGTCCCTCGCTTACACCGGTGGTAGCTCGTTCGATCGCCGCGGCGAGCGACTCATTGGAAACGCTGGAACGAGCAATTCTCAATGCGGAAATAATCGGAGTGCCGTTGGAAAGAAGAAGCGCAAGGGTTCGCGTGAAGCGCGCCGCGCCAAATTCGCGCTCGATCTGCCCGACGAGTGGAATTTTGAGCCTCACGGCATGCCAGCGCACCCGATTCGCCGGTGCGGCGGTCCAGTGTCTGACCCCCGATATGACGACAGCCACCATGGCCGTGAGTAGCGGCCACCACGTCGCGAAGAAAGTGCTTACACCGATCAGTAGTCGCGTCGAGAGCGGAAGCGTTCCCCCAGCTTCATTCAACATCTCTGCAAGCCGCGGAATTACGAAAAGGACCATCACAATGAGGCCGAGGGTGGTAACGAACGCCATGATTGCGGGATACATAAGCGCCGAACGCAGCTTTCCACGGAGTTCCGCCTCCTCCTCGAGGTGCGCAGCCAGCCGTTCCATTACCGGAGCAAGTGAACCGGTTTCTTCTCCGGCCGCGACAAGCGCGATGTGCACAGTTCCGAAAAGCCTTCCGTGCTTCCGCATGGCAGCTGCGAGTGAGACGCCGCGGTGAACGTCCGCCCTGATATGGTTTACCGCATTGGTGACGTCGAGGTTGCGGGCCTGATCTCCTGAGAACGAAAGCGCGCGTTCAAGGTTGATTCCCGCGGCGAGCATCGTGGCCATACTTCGGGTCCACAGTTTCACCGCCTCTGCGCGGTTCATGGAGCCTTTTGCCACGCGCGACCGCTCTACGGAATCTTCCTGGATTTCAATGGCGACAAGGCTTTGTCTGCGCAGCTCTTCGAGCGCAGCTGAACGAGTTGGTGAGCTCAGGTTTCCCTCGAGTACTTCACCCGCCGGGTTTGCTGCCCTGTAGCGAAAGCGCGTCGTCATGCCTCGTTCGCACTCCCTACGGCACGGCGCAATTCTGCAATGCTTGTTGCGCCCGCGCGCACCAGTTTCCATGCAGCTGCTTCGAGCGCGACTGTCCCATTTTCTCGTGCTGCGGAGCGCAGTTGCGCAAGCGTGGCTCCCGCAGCAATTAGCGACCTCTCACCTTCGGAGAATGCCATGAGTTCGTAAACCCCGGTCCGGCCACGATATCCGCTTTTTGCGCACCTTTCACATCCCGCTGGACGGCGGTAATTAGCTTCGCGGGCGTCTGGCTCGGGGGCGTCGGCCAGCTCGGCTGCGGACGGCACGTATGGTACAGCGCAGGCCTCGCAAAGAAGCCGGACGAGGCGCTGTGCGATGACCGCCTGCACTGCTGCCGCAATCCGGAATGCTTCCACTCCCATGTCGGCGAGGCGCGAAACGGCGCCCGCAGCTTCGGCCGTGTGCAGCGTGGAAAAAACCAGGTGGCCAGTAAGCGCGGCCTGAACCGCGATCTCCGCTGTTTCGGCGTCGCGCATCTCCCCGACCATAATGATGTCGGGATCGTGCCTGAGAATGGAGCGCAGGGCGTCGGAAAAACCGAAATCGACTTTCGGATTTACGGGAATCTGAATTACCCCGGGAATTTGATATTCAACCGGCTCCTCGATGGTTACGATCTTCACGCCGGTAGAGTTCACGCGCTCCAGTGCGGCGTAGAGAGTCGTCGTTTTTCCTGACCCCGTGGGACCGGTCACCACAACAATTCCGCTCGTTCGCGCCAGGATCCTTTCGAACTTCGAGCGGATTTCATCGGGCATCCCAAGTTCTTCGAGCCGGCGGGGTCGGGCGCCATGGTCGAGCATGCGCAGAACGATGCTTTCCCCATGAAGGGCGGGCAGGGATGAAACACGGACGTCCACTTCCCGTTCGCCGATCACCAGACGGCTTCGTCCATCCTGCGGCAGCCGGCGCTCGGCGATGTCCAATCCTGCCATGATCTTCACTCTGCTGACAACTGCAGCGCGATAAACGTCCGCAATCCGTGAGATGTCCTGGAGCACTCCGTCGATGCGATAGCGGACGCGCAATCCGTCCGAAAGGCTCTCGAGGTGAACGTCGCTGGCGCCGAGCCGCAGTGCGTCCACAAGAAGCACGTTCACGAGCTTCACAACGGGAGCCTCATTGGCGAGAGCTTCGAGGTGATCGACCGCAAGATCGTCGGCTCGAACGTCGCGGTATGACGCGGTCGCACTGTCACCGTTTTCAGCTGCCGGCTTTACCGACATTAGCGCCGCCAGCAGCTCTGAAGCGGGCACTTGAACAATTCTCAAATCACGGCCGAATACGCGCGCCAGTTCATCGAGCACTGTTTGATCCGGAGTTCCTGCCGCCGCAACGCGCAGGTAGCCGGCGCTGTCAATCTCAAGCGGAATGAGCTTGTGCTCTTCGAGGTACCGGTTGGAGAGCCTCGAAGCGAGCTCGCTCTCCGCAGCAGCGCGGAGGTCGCGGCTCTCCAGGTTCACGGGCTACGCCCTGGAATCGAGTCGGCCCTGGGATCCTTGAAGAGTCCGGGCGAAGATTCCTCCATTCGTTTGCGAATTCGTTCGCGCAATGCGTCTGCAGTTTCATCGGTGCGAACGATGAATGGTGTGACAAAAATGGCCAGCTCCGTACGATTTCTATTTCTGCTCTGTCGCTTGAAAAGGTTCCCAATCAGAGGAATGTCCTTCAGGAACGGCACACCGAGGTCCAGGGTCTCGCGAGAATCGCCAATCAAGCCGCCAATTACGACCGTCTGCCCGTCGCGTATCGTCGCCCGCGTGGAGGCTTCGCGCGTTGATATCACTGGTGCGTTTAGCGCAGAAGGAATGGTTTGCGATGTTAGCGTGCTGACCTCCTGCAGTATCTGAACGCTTACGTAGTCATCCTGGTTGATTGTCGGAATAATGATGAGGCTCGTTCCCACATCCTGGAACTGAACAGTTCGATCGATCGCGATGTCGAAGCCCAGACGGGATGCGACTACGAACGGGACTTTGCTGCCCACGAGTATGTGCGCCTCGCGATTGTTCGACGCGAGTATCTGTGGCGTTGAAAGAATACGTACATCGGAACGTGTCGCTATTGCCCTGAGCACCGCTCTTACCTTGAATCGGTCGAGCGTAACGACTCTCAACAGAAAGTCATCCGTGACGGTGCCGGAATCAGGAAAGAGCGGGGTGCCGAATCGTGTCGTCACCTTTCCATCGACGGTGGACCAGTCGATTCCAAACTGCTGTGTTTTGTCGAGCGCGATCTCAGCGACGAGAACTTCGAGAAGGACCTGTGCGGGTCGGACATCCAGCGCTGCAACAGTCTCCCTGATGAGCGGATAGTTTCCCGGAATCGTTCTCACTATGAGTGAATTGCTGGGCAGGTCGGCCACGACAATAGTCTCGCCAAGCAGCTTTCCGTTTCCTGTGGCCGGCACCTGCGACGCGTCGCTTGCGCCCGGCGTCACGGATGGACCGGCGGTGATCGGTGGATCCCGCCGCATCTGGAAGACCTGAGCCTCACGCTGCCGGAAGGTGTCCAGATTACGCGATAGACTCTTGTCGTCGAGCGACCTGCTGTCGCCCGCTACGATGGTATTCCCGAACAGCTTCCCCAGCGATGCGGCAAGATCCTCGGCGGACGCGTACTTGAGCGTCAGGACATAAGTGCGCGGGCTTTGCGCGGGCGCCCTTTCGACTGGCATTACCTGCGCGACAGCGCCCTTCTGGATCAGAACCAGACCATTGCTTTCCAGAATCGATTCCAGGATCGCATTTACGTCGTTCTTCTCAACGGCGGTGGCGGTTGTGAAAGTGATTCGCTTGTTGGGGACATCGGTCAGAATAATGTTGAGCCCAAGCGACAGGCCTAGCGATCTGATCACATCAGCGAGACGGGCGTCAACAAAGTTCAGCGCCATTCCCTGCGGCGTCGTCCGGACCTGGGCGCCCAGGCCGGGGGAGGTCCCCATTCCCGCCGCGAGGACGGTTAAGAGTGCGAGCGAAACTCTTTTCATTGAGAACCTGTGGGATTGCGTTCCACGGGAATCTCAATTCGCCCCGACGGTCCGCTCACGATGACTGAGTTGGATTTTACTTTCACGATTCGAAACTGGCCGAGCCGGTCGCCTTCCCTGAATAAGCTGCCAGGTCCATCTGAAGAATCTCCCTGCATGAGCGCCATTGCACCAGCGGGTCCGAGCACAGTGCCGAATAGTTGAGGTAGGTTCTCCTGTGCCGGTGACTCCATCATCATATCCGGGGCACCTCCGGTTGAAATCCCGGAACCTTCTGGATTCGCAGGGTCGTAACGCCGGCTCGGCGGAGTCCGGGTGGCTGAGAAAATGTTTGCGCCAATGATCGCCGTGGTCGCCATCGGAGTTTCAGGGACCGCAGGCTTGGTCTCCCGCGGCGATGTGAATCCCTGCTGCAAGCTTCCGTCCGGCTTTGCTGGCGGCTCGGGATTCCAGAACCAGAATACCACTCCCGTGGCGATTGCAATCGCCGCAAGGAAATGGAAAATTCTTCCAGGCCCGAAATGGCCCAGCATCATTCAATCACCACTGGTGCAAGCAGCGAGGCAGAAAACTGGATCAGGCCATCCCTGAGCGCGGAATTGGATACGAGCGTGAGCTCGCGGACTTCAACGACGGGAGTGCCGCTGCGAAGCGCGGAAAGAAAGCCAGTTATTCCATAGATATCGCCGACAGCGGAAATGGTCAGCGGAATTCCCGAGGACGCATCGCCAGCAGAATCGGCAGCGGCCGAGAATTCCAGCCGGTCGATGCTGACTTTGCTTTGCTCGGCATACATCTGCATCACTCGCTGCAACTCGGACGATGCAAGCGAAACCGTGCGCGCTGAAACAAGTCGTCCATTTACTCCCGAGCTGCGCTCCATGCCGCTGAGAGTCCTGTACAGCGCGTCCTGGTCCTCGATGAGCCTGCGAAGGCGGAAGAGACGATCCGATGACGCGTTAATCTGCGCCTCTTGCAGGTTCCATTTTCTGTAAAAGGGAGACAGCACAAAAGCGACGGACAGTGCGAGTGCCGCAATCGCACTCGCAACCAGAATTACCCGCTTCTCCCGAGTGTTAAGTCGACGGGCTGGCACGGAATCCGACTGAGAAAGTTTCGTAGGTGCGCCGACCTTCGGTAAACCGCGAGGTACCGGCAAGGAATCGAACATCCTTGATTGCTGGGTCCGAATCCAGGGCCGGAATAATCGCGGAAGCGTCCTTCGCGGTCCCCGTGATCTGCCATTCGTCGCCTTTGCCCTGGATGCTCATTACAACAACGTCGCGGGGCAGTCGATTACTGAGCACCGCCAGCACCCTGAGCGGATCCATTCCGCCCTGCGCTGTCCTGGCAGCGGCTGATGCTGCCCCGACCCTGGCAATTCTACCCTGCAGCGCTTCGGCCGTGGCGGCGCGGGGACGCAAAGCCACGACTTCGGAATCGATTCTGGCCAGATGCCGACCCCGGGCGTTCAATGCAGAAAAAAACGCAAAGGCAATGGCAACGATTGCGACCGCCGCTGCAACTGCAAGAGATCGGATTCTGCTGCCTGCTATTCGTCGGTGCATCGACTCGGAGATCAACATTTCTCCTGGTGCCGACCCGACTCCGAGTGCCGCGCCGTAGGCGGGCATGAAATCTCCTGGAACTCCGCCGGCATCGGGCACTATGTGCGCATCGGCTATAGTGGCTCGTGGTCCCGCCCGCCGCGCGCTCGCGACCGTGCCTTTCAATACCTCCACGTAGTTACCCGATTCGTCCGGAGACGACATGCTGTACATGCCGTCCGGCAAGCGCGACGAGCGACCCGCGCGCGCAAAGGCTGCGGGCGAGGCTTCAACATTCTGAACAGGAGCCCATTGCTCCAGCGCGCCAATCCAACGTTCGTGAC
>JACCRL010000179.1 GCA_013813605.1 Gemmatimonadaceae bacterium | reverse complement strand
CTTGATCGGAGCCTTCGACAGCCTGTCAACCGCAGGCCCGGAAAGAAGCGCGTGCGTCGCACAGACGTAAATGTCGCGCGCACCCAGATCCTTGAGAGCCTTTGCTGCTTCGGACACGGTGCCGGCGGTGTCGATCATGTCGTCCGCCAGCATGCAATCCCTTCCTTCCACTTCACCAACGACGTTGACGACCTCGGACACATTCGCCTTCGGCCGCCGCTTGTCGATGATCGCCAGCGAGCCGTTGAGCCTCTTGGCGAACCCCCTCGCCATCTTCGCCGACCCGACATCAGGCGCGACGACGACGAGGTCGTGCAGATTCTTCTTCCGGTAGTGCGAGACGAACACCGGCGCCGCGTACAGGTGATCGACAGGAACATCGAAGAACCCCTGCAGCTGGTGCTGATGGAAGTCCAGGCCCAGCACGCGATTGGCGCCCGCCGTCACGATCATGTTCGCGAGCAGCTTCGCACCGATGGCGACGCGAGGCTGGTCCTTACGGTCCTGCCTCGAGTATCCGTAGTACGGCATCACGCACGTGATCCGCGCCGCGGAGGCCCGACGCGCCGCATCAATCAGGAGCAGAAGCTCGAGAATGTTGTCGGCCGGCGGATTCGTCGGCTGCACGATGAAAACGTCGTTGCCCCGCACGTTCTCGTCGATACGCACGAAAATCTCGCCATCGGCGAAGCGCGTAACCGTCGACTTGCAGAACGGAACATCGAGCGTCCGGGCTATCTCTCCGCACAGGTCCGGATTACCCGGACCGCAGAGAAGCTTGAACCCGTGAGCGGGTACCGATAATCCGTCCATGCAGCCTTATAAGTTAAGTGGGCAAAGGACTTACTTCAATTGCCCCCGGTGGATTCGAACCACCATTCTCGGATCCAAAGACCGATGTCCTGCCATTGGACGAGGGGGCAAGCGGGGAAGGAAAACTAGCCCACAATCTCCACCGGGACAACGCTCTCGGCGGTGCTCGTTTTCAGGATCGATGTCCCTTCCGGAGCCGCGGGAATCGCGGTGCTGGCGCTCTTCGCTCCCGCCACCCTCACACCCTCGACCAGAAAGACCGTCGATCCTGACCCGGTAAGCCGCAGGAAGAGCCCGTTGGCCTCGCCGGCCCGCAGCAGCGCGTCGAGGTCCGGATGCTCGTTCCTCAGCACCGCCTCGAAGTCGTTCACGGAATTCTTTGCCGCCAGCTCCCAGGTGCGAAATGACTGCGCCGTCCACGCCTTCTTTCGCTCGGCATACTCGCCTCGAGTCGCCGCGACAGCGCCGTAGGCGGCAGCCGTCGAGATCCCATACGTCGGAACAAAGAGGCGCACTCGCTTCGACGGCAATGGATCCACTGGCTTCATCTTTTCCCCGCGTCCGTAAGCGAGAGCCATCACCGCATCACTGGTGAGAAAGGGAACGTCCGAACCGAGCGAGGCCGCAACGGCGGAGAGCCTTTTCGCGGAAAGCGGCTTTGGGGAAAGTGCGTCGAGTATCCGGAGGACCGCGGCGGCATCCGCACTTCCGCCGCCAAGTCCGCCGCCGATCGGGATTCGCTTCCCAATGTCGATCTCGAAGCCCCGCGGCCACCCCGCCGCCTCGCTGTACGCGCGCGCCGCGCGAAAGGCGAGGTTTTCCTCGGCGTTCTCGGTGCGCATCACATCACATGTCAGGCTCGTGCCGCCTCCGGTAACGCGCACGGTGACGTCGTCACCGAGATCGAGGCGGTGGAAGATCGTCTCGATGGAGTGGAACCCGGATTCCTGGCGGCCGAGGATGCGGAGACCGAGGTTGAGCTTTGATTGCGCGAGAGTGCGGCCCGCCGTTCCGCTCATGTGGCCGCTGGGGATGCCTGAAGGTCGCGCATCTTCACGCCGAGCCGCGCGAAATACCACGCGCCGATAAGCGTGATGGGGATGAACGAAAGGATGTGAAATCCGATCGCCCAGCTCGTTGCCTGCTGCTGCGAAACCCCATAGACACCCAGCCCCTGAACCGCCATGTACTCAAATACCCCGAAGAAGCCGGGTGCGGCCGGAACCGCGGTACCGAGGGCGATGAACGCCTGCAGGAACAGCGCGGCGGAGAACGGGGCCGTAATTCCGACGGCTCGGAATGCAAGCCAGAAGCCCACCGCATTGAGGAGCCAGTGCGCCAGCGTCCAGCCGAAAACCGCGGCGAAGCGGCCCGGCTGCCTCAGAACGCTCAGTCCCGCGATGAACGTCTCGAGGACCTGCCTGCCGCGCGCCTCGACCGCGGGAGAGACGCGCCGCGCGAACAGCTCGAAAAGCTGAAGCAGCCGCGCGGGAAAAAACACCAGCGAGTAGAGGATCGCCAGCAGCGCGCCGACGATTGCGATGGCGCCGCCGGCGAGATCCGTCAGCGGGCGGCCGGCGAGTGTCTGATTTCCGGAAAGCGCCGGATCCAGCAGCGCGATGGTCGCCAGCAGCAGCAGCACGACGGCGTCGAACAACCTGTCCACCGCGAGCGAGGCGAGCGCGGCAGGGAATGGAACGGGCGCTTCACGAGTGAGGGCGTACGCGCGCGCAATCTCGCCCGCGCGGGCGGGAACGACGTTGTTGACCATCATCCCGATCGCGGTACTCCGCCAAAGGACGCCGAGCGGCACGCCAGGCACCACCGGCTCGAGAATGGGCTGCCAGCGGCGCGCGCGCAGGACGAAGATCAGAGTGGCGCAGATCACCGACCCGAGAAACAGCAGTGGATCCGACGCGGAGAGCTCACGCGCGACCGTGGCCGGAGAAACACCGCGCAGCGTCCATACGATCAGCGCTGCGCTCAGTACCATGCCGAGCGCGGCGCGCCATCTGCCTCTCACGGCTCTAGTCGGCGGACGCGAGCTCTACGAGGTCGAGCAGCTCGTCGACGAGCGCGCGGGTCGGTGCCGCGCCGCTCTTCCTGATCGCGCGCCGGATCTCGGCGGCCCGCTCCACCGCACTCCGTCCGCGGTAGAGGAGCTCCTGGATCGGCACCGGCTCGGCCGCAGGTGCGGTCGCCTGACCCGAGCCCTGTCCCTCGAGGGAGCGCATCCGGGCGAGGCTCGACCCGAGTACGTCGCGAAGCTCGCGGCCGCGCGGGGGAGTCTTCAGGCGCTCACTCACGGCGGCGGTCTCCTCGGGCCGCATTCCACCCTGCTCGCGAAGCTGCTGCTCGTATCGCGTGTTGGGAGTGGCGGCGACCTGAAGGATATGTGGCCCGTCGTCGCTGTAAAAAAGCTCGGAGATGGGGATCACCACGTCCTTCTGTGGCGCATCGCGATCGGGCGCGAAGCCCGTGAGGCGTGCGATTCCCGATGCGGCGCGCTCGTCCTGCTCGGGACCCCAGATTCGGACCGCCCGGACGAGGACCTTAACATCTTCGACTGCGCCGATCATCGCGCGCTGGAGCTCCGGCGCCCACGCGATGTTTCCCGCCGCGAGCCCGGCCGCAACGCGCTCGATGGTCGCAGCAAGCCTGGAGATTCCACCTGCCCTCGCCATCGTCGCGCTGCCGCGCAGGCCGCGCGAGGCGGCGACGAATGTAGCCTTGTCCGCCGCGGTGAGCTCACGCTGCTGGACGAGGCTGTCGAGTCGTCCCGCATACTCGCCCCCCTCCAATGTGAAAAAATCGAGCAGCTTGCCGGGTGTCGTCATCGAGTGCCTGTCTCCGTCCGCTCAGAAAGTTGGCCGCGCGCGGCTTCCATCGCCTGTCTCATCTCGTTTACCGCCGCACGCAGGCCGGTGAAAACAGCCCTGCTGACGATGGAGTGACCGATATTGAGCTCCTCTATCTCCAGTATAGAGG
>JACCRL010000172.1 GCA_013813605.1 Gemmatimonadaceae bacterium | reverse complement strand
ATCGTATTTCTCGCCGCCTTCATCGGCGGACTCGTGCTCGCCGTGTTCTCGATGCTCCACGGCGTCGAGCACGCGCGCCGGAGCCGTGCGACGGCACCATCTCCCTTCTTCAATTTGCCGGCGGTCGCTGCGTTCGCGATCGGGTTCGGCGCCGCCGGCTATCCGCTGGTGACGCGGTCGCGACTACCGGTCTGGGCAACGCTCCTGATTTCCCTGGCGGCGGGAGCGTTGGCAGTGACGGGAATGATCACCCTGCTTGCGAAGTGGGCCCTCAAGAACGCGCCCGCGCGCGGGACTGAAGATGCGCACGACATCCAGGGAATAGTCGGCGTGGTTACCCGCGAGATATCCACCGTCGGCGCCGGCGAGATCTCGTATGAAAGGTTGCATTCGAGCCACCTGATTCCGGCGCGCGGGCTCGACACGCAAACCCTTACCGCCGGGACTGAAGTAGTGATCGACAGAATCGAGGAAGGAGTCGCCTTCGTCGAAAGCTGGGAATCGGTGGAAAAGAGGCTCTAGCTCCCCGTTCAGGAGCCGCGTACGTGAATGCCGAGCCACTCCGGCCAGTTGCCGCTCATCTCGAAGAAATCGTCGTAATACGCCAACCCGCTTCCTTCCAGGTCGGCGATGAGATCGGGTAGCAGATCGTCGGTCGGGAGAGGTCCAACCGCAATCAGTCCCTCGGCGGCCTGAAATTCCTGGTCCGTCAGATTGTAGCGCTGGTCGATCGCTGAGCGAACGATCCCGCTCTTCTCGAAGGACTCGCGGCGGATAAGGACCGTTGCCCGGCCCTGCGTCAGCTTGAGAGGCATTGTAGTTAGATACCAGACTAACGTGTTGAAGAGGGACGAAACGCTATCTTAATGTATGCCCTCAGCCGGTAATTTCGAAGCTGATTTCGACGTGCTCGTCGTCGGTGCCGGCCATGCCGGAACGGAAGCTGCCGTCGCCGCCGCGAGGCTGGGCGCGCGTGTCGCGATAGTCACGACCGCCCTGGAAACGATCGGCCAGATGTCGTGCAATCCGGCCATCGGCGGTGTGGCCAAGGGCACCGTTGTGCGGGAAGTGGATGCGCTGGGCGGCATCATGGCACGTGCAACCGACCTGGCGATGCTGCAATTCCGCATGCTGAACCGGAGCAAGGGGCCGGCGGTCTGGGCCCCGCGGGCGCAGTGCGATCGCGGACTCTATCGCCGAGCGGTGCGCACACTCCTCGAGCAACAGGCCAGCCTGCGCACGATGCAGGGAACTGTCGCGCGTCTTCTGCTCGACGATGGCAATGGCTCGGTACGCGGAATCGAGACACTGGAGGGACGACGATTCTCGGCGCGGACGATCGTTATCACGACGGGGACGTTTCTGCGCGGCAGGATTCACATTGGCACTGGCACCGGGATGGCTGGCGGTCGCGCTGGAGAGGGGGCCGCGACCCACCTCGCCGAACAGCTGGAAAAGGCGGGACTTGAAGTCGCGCGCTTCAAGACCGGCACACCGCCGCGCATAGACGGCCGGTCGGTAAACTTCTCAGAGCTCGAGATCCAGGAAAGCGAGATTGAGCAGTTCGATTATTCCTGGTCCCATTTCTGGAGCGAGCCGCGGAGCGGGCACGGCGTCACGCGACACCCGTCACAGATGCCGTGCTGGATCACGCACCTCGAGGCGGCCGGCAAGTCCATCATCGCTGACAACATCGGCAAGTCGGCAATGTACGGCGGCGCGATCGCATCACGCGGCCCGCGGTACTGCCCTTCGGTCGAAGACAAGATCGTAAAGTTTCCCGAAGCCGAGCGTCACCAGCTTTTTCTGGAACCCGAGGGGCACGACACCTCCGAGCTTTACGTAAACGGTCTGTCTACATCACTACCGGTCGACGTGCAGCTCGAAGTGCTGCGCTCCATCAGGGGCCTCTCCGGCGTCAGCATGACGCGCGCCGGTTACGCGATCGAGTACGACTACTATCCGCCAACACAGCTCGACTCCACTCTTCAGGTGAAGGCAGTACACGGACTCTTCTTCGCCGGACAGATTAACGGTACCACCGGATACGAGGAGGCGGCGGGCCAGGGCGTCGTCGCGGGGACGAACGCCGCGCTCCTCTCGCAGGGGAGGAGCGCACTCGTGCTTGGACGCGAGACATCATACATCGGCGTCCTGGTGGACGATCTCGTCACTCGCGGCGTGGACGAGCCGTACCGGTTGTTCACCTCGCGCTCCGAGTTCCGGCTCACGGTGCGCCAGGACAACGCGTTGCGGCGGCTCGGCAACATTGGCCTCGGGCTCGGGTTGTACGACGAACGCGAAGCGGCCGTAATTCGCGCCCGCCTCGCTGATGAAGACCGCGCGCTCGAGCTCGCGCGTAACACGAGCATCCGGCCTGAGGAGGCGGGCCCTGTGCTCGACGCAGCGAAAAGTGCGCCCATACCGCACGCTCTCCGCATCGCGGAGCTGGCGAAGCGTCAGGAGATCGCGCTTGGCGATCTGTTCGGCGCGGCAGGCGTAGACGCTATTCTGTCGAACGAGGCGATCATTACCGCCGATCTCGAGATCAAGTATGCGGGGTACTTTGAGCGAGAGAGAGCGCAGGCGCTGCGGATGCGCCGAATGGGGGATTTTTCTCTTGAAAGAGATCTCTCCTACGAGGAAATGCGATCCCTCTCCTTCGAGGCGAGACAGAAGCTCGCCGCGCTCCGACCAGGATCTCTCGCCCAGGCGTCACGAATTCCCGGCGTGAGTCCCAACGATCTTCAGAACCTTGTCATCGAAGTCGAGCGCCGGCGCCGAATCACGGCAAAGCAATAGCTTCTCGCGCGCGTGAGCTCCACTGCAGCAACAGCACTGCCGCTGCGATCAACACGCCGCCGAACAATGTTGCCACCGTGAGCGGGGTTCCGATGACGAGCGCACCGAGGATGGCGGTGAAGAAAGGCTCGACAGTGGAGATGATGGCCACACGAACGGGCCCCAGCACGGCGAGGCCCTTTATCAGCGTCGAGAAGGCGATGACGGTTGAAACCAGCGCGAGAAGGAAGATGTTCACCCACGGCGCCACCGCACCGGGCAGGTAGAGTTTTCCCGTCAGCAGCGCCGACAGGACGAAAGTGATTCCGGCGCCGACGACGAGCAGAAAAGTGGAAAGCATTGCCGGCACCCCCCGCTGTATCGAATTGAGCGCCGGCAGATACGCCGAATAGAGGAGCGCGGATCCGAGCGCGAGTGCGACACCAACAGGGTTGAGCTTCTCCGCCGCCGGGGCGCCTACCATTACAACGACGCCCGCGAGAGCGAGTGAGAGTGCGACGACGCGAAGTGTCGTGAGCTTCTCGCTTCCACGCACGGCCGCGATCAGCGTTACCCATGCCGGATATGTGTAGAAAAGAAATGCGAGCGGCCCGACCGGGATGTACTCGAGCGCGTGCAGGCTCAGGTAGGTGATGAGAGCCTGTCCGCACCCGCCGATGAGAAGCAGCTGGGCGATCTGCCGCGACGGATATTCCGTCATGCGCCACGGTTGCGAGACCGCGCTGAGGAGGATGGCACCCAGCACGTAACGCCACGCCATCGCCGTGAGCAGCGGAACTCCCGCACGGGTGATGAGCAGCGTCAACACCGAGATTGAGCCGAAGCTGAGCGATGCCACCACGATCAGAAATGTCGCGCGTCCTGCCGAGCCTCCCTCATTCTGCATCGCTCGCAATGTAGCGTTCGAAGATGTTCGTGGCCATTTTTGGGAAACGAACATTTTTTCTCCGGACCGACCGCGTGACATCATCGACGTATACCGATCACCCGATCCCACCGCCTCTTGGCTCGACCGCGGAGGATTTCAAGGACCTCGGGTTCGGGGCAGAGATTGCACGCGGCACCAGACGCCGTCTCGTCAATCGAGATGGAAGCTTTAACGTCGTCCGCAAGGGACTGAACCCGCTCTCCGCGCTCAGCCTTTACCACTGGTCGCTCACCATTTCCTGGCCCAAGTTCCTCGGCTTCATCGCCGCGAGTTACGTTGCGGTGAACGCGCTTTTTGCCGGCGCTTACCTGCTGTGCGGGCCGAATGCGCTTCAGTCGCCGACCGGCACATTCGACGGACAGCCTTTTTACAGGGCGTTCTTCTTCAGCGTTGACAGCTTCGCGACGATCGGATACGGCAACATCATTCCGGTAGGTGTCGCTGCGAACACGCTCGTCACGATCGAGGCCTTGCTCAACATCGTCGGCATCGCCCTGGCAACCGGAGTCGTGTTCGCGAGATTCTCGCGTCCGACGGCGCGCATCATCTACAGCAGGAACGCGATCGTCGCGCCGTACCGTGACATCACGGCACTTGAGTTCCGCATCGCCAACGAACGAAGTGGGCAACTGATCGAGGTGCAGGCCAAGGTCATCCTCAGCCGCATCGAGGACGTGCGCGGTGCGCCGGTGAGAAAATTCTACGATCTGCCGCTCGAACGGGAGCGGGTGACGTTCTTCGCGCTGAGCTGGACGGTGGTGCATCCGATCACGCCACAGAGTCCGCTCTACGGATTGACGGAGAAGGAGGTCACCGCGACGGAAGCGGAGCTTCTGATTCTGCTCACAGGGACGGACGAGACGGCCGCGCAGATCGTGCACTCGAGAACGTCCTACCGCGCGGATGAGATACTTTGGGGCGCCCGTTTTGCGAGCATCTTCATTCGAACGGAAAGCGAGGGCACGATCGGAATGGATGTCGGGCGAATTCACGATGTCGAATCGACCTACACGCGGATTTCGACGACGCGAGGTTAGTTGACCGTCTTTCTGTGCAACTTTCGGAATCCGAGGCGTCTCACTTACACACGACGCATTTACCCTGAGAAAGGACTTCAACCATGAAAGCGATCACCCTCGGCCTGGCCTTGATTTTGGCGCCATTATCGGCCCACTCGCAAGACAACATGCGACTAGTAGAGGCTCCACAGGTATCAGTTACAGGCCGTGGCGAGGTAAAGGTTTCACCAGACCGGGCGACGATTCAGCTGAGTGTACAGACT
>JACCRL010000158.1 GCA_013813605.1 Gemmatimonadaceae bacterium | reverse complement strand
CCGCAGGTCGTGGTGGCGGTGTTCCTCGAATTCGGCTTGCACGGCTCGCGCGCGGCACGTATCGCGTCCAAGATCATTTCCCACTACCTGAAGGTCGCTCCTGTAGAAATCCAATTGGACGAAGGCTGATGCAGCGGCGCATCGTTGCCGACTATCAGCTCCTCACCGCCGCCGCTGTTCTATCGATCTTTGGCATCGCGATGGTTTATTCCGCGGGCCAGACGGACACGCCGACGATTGTCCGGAAGCTTTATCGCACGCAGATCCTGTGGACCTTTATCGGCCTCGGGTTCGCGTATGCGGTGAGCCGCTCGTCGGTTCGCTTCATCGAGTGGATGACGGTGCCCCTGTATGCGTTCTCGCTGTTCCTGCTGTCGCTGACACTGGTCATCGGCACCGGCGCAGGAACGGCCGCCAGCACCAAAAGCTGGCTGGCAATCGGCGGCGTCCGGCTTGGCCAGCCCTCCGAGATTGCAAAGGTGACGGTGGTGTTGATGCTCGCCAAGCTGTTGTCAGGCAAGCGAGAACCGGCCAAGTCGCTGCTCGACCTGTGGAAGCCGGCGATCGTCGTCGGCATACCGTGGGCGATCATCATGCTCCAGCCCGACCTGGGCAGCGGCATCGTGTTCATCGGGATCTTCTTCGCGATGCTCTACTGGTCCGGTGTGTCGGGGCCGCTCCTGCTTCTCATCGCGAGTCCGGCGATCAGCCTCATCCTGTCGTTCAGCGTGTTCATGTGGGGAGCGTGGTTCTTTGTGCTGCTCGCCCTCGTGCTCTGGTATCGCCCGTACCTGATAGAAGGCATCGTGCTGATGGTGCTGAACGTCGCCACCGGCGTCGTTGCACCGATGATGTGGGAGAAGCTTGCGCCGTATCAGCAGAATCGTCTCAAGACGTTCCTCGATCCGTC
The DNA here is from genome assembly GCA_013813605.1 of Gemmatimonadaceae bacterium. GTDB lineage: Bacteria > Gemmatimonadota > Gemmatimonadetes > Gemmatimonadales > Gemmatimonadaceae > UBA4720. Next base: position 1,814 of record JACCRL010000158.1, on the reverse strand, counting down.
GGCCGACATGCGCGGGTCCGGATATCACGTCATCCAGTCCAAGGTTGCGATTGGGTCGGGCGGACTTTTTGGCAAGGGTTACACGGAGGGCACGCAGAAGCGCCTCGCGTTCCTGCCCGAGCAGCACACCGATTTCATCTTTGCCGTGGTGGGGGAGGAGCTCGGCTTCATCGGCGTGACGATCGCGCTGGCGCTTTTCCTCTGGCTGTTCATCCGCATCACGAAGATCTCCGAGCGCGCCAACGATTCGTTCAGCAGCCTGGTCGCGTTCGGATTGATGGGAAGCTGGTTCGTGCACGTGCTCGTGAACGTGGGGATGACGTTGAACCTCATGCCGATCACCGGAATCCCGCTGCCGTTCTTCAGCTACGGCGGCTCGTTCATGATGGCGAGCTGGCTCGCCATCGGTGTGCTGATGCGCATCTCCGGCGAAGGCCGAGGGCAGGCCGCAACGCTGCGCCGCTAGGCCGCGCGGGGTAAATTCCGGCATGGCTTGGTTCCGCAAGGAAAAAAAGGCGCGGCTCCCCCGCCGCGAAAAGCACGAGATCCCACCCGATGCCTGGGAGAAGTGCGACTCGTGCGGACATACCGACCTGCGTGAGAAGTTCGTCCGCAACCTGAACGTCTGTCCGAACTGCGGCTTCCATGTCCGCATCCGCGCCACCGAGTACGCGGTGATTCTTCTGGACGATGGAACAGCGGAAGAAACGGAGATCGAGATTCACTCGATCGACCCGCTCAATTTCCCCGACTACGAGGCGAGGCTCAAGAAGGCGACCGCAAACGCGGGCGAGGGCGACGCGATTCTTACCTTTACCGGCAAGCTGGGCGGGATGCCGGTGTGCCTCGCCGTGATGGACTTCGCATTCATGGGCGGCTCGATGGGCTCCGTCGTCGGAGAGAAGATTGCGCGACTCGGTCAGCGTTCGCTCGAGAAGAAATACCCGTTCATCATCATCTCGGCATCGGGCGGAGCGCGCATGCAGGAAGGCGTGCTGTCGCTGATGCAGATGGCAAAGGCGGCGGCGATACTGTCGCAGCTCTCCGAGCGGCGCATCCCGTACGTTTCTATCCTCACCAATCCGACGACCGGCGGTGTGAGCGCGAGCTACGCAATGCTCGGCGACGCGATACTTGCAGAGCCGGGTGCGATGATCGGCTTCGCAGGGCCGCGGGTGATCAAGCAGGCGATCGGGCAGGACCTGCCGGAAGGCTTTCAGACAGCCGAGTTCCTGCTCGAGCACGGGATCGTGGACAGCGTCGTGCCACGTTCGGAGCTCAAACGCACCGTCGGCCAGCTTCTGCGCCACATGAGCGGCAAGCCGGCATCAGCGGGGTGGACCACCTCCTGAGCGACTACGCCGCCGCGATCGGTGCGCTGTTCGCGCGCACGACGAGCGGCACGAAGGTCGGTCTCGAGCGTACCAACGCCCTGCTGTCGAAGATGGGCTCGCCCCACGAGAGCCTGCGCGCGATTCACGTCGCCGGAACGAACGGGAAGGGCAGCGTCGTCGCCGTGGTCGAGGCGATCCTCCGCGCGCAGGGCCTCCGCGTCGGCCGCTACACATCGCCGCACCTCGTCGACTTCCGCGAGCGCATCACGATTGACGCGGTCCCGATCACCGAGCAGCAAGTGCTCTCCTTTCTCGAGCGGTGGATCGGTACCGGGGAGGAGCTCGGCGCGACTTTCTTCGAGCTGACGACGGCGATGGCGTTCCAGCACTTCGCTGACGGCGTCGTTGACTTCGCGGTTATCGAGACCGGCCTCGGCGGCCGTCTCGATTCCACGAACGTGCTTTCACCCCGTGTCGCGA
>JACCRL010000086.1 GCA_013813605.1 Gemmatimonadaceae bacterium | reverse complement strand
GGGGGCAGGCATTCTACGAGCATTCGTGAGTCCGCGCCACCCTTTTTCTAACTCCTTACACATCAACGAGTTAGGTAATCCACATCACGAATCCGTAACGGCGTGGTCTTTCCCACCGCAGATTCTGCTGAGTCGGCCTCGTGACCGGAGATTTCCCCTACCATCAATCTAATTGGATCCGGGACCAAACCCAGACTATTCGGTAACGCTAACGGGCCGTGGCAGTTACGGAGGCAGCCACCCGCTCACTGCACGCGGGGCGGCGTCTAATTCCCGGCCGCGCCCATGCTCTTCCTGGTGCTGAACGGGCCGAAATTGGTCGGCGGAGTTCTCTGTTTGCCTGCAGACACGATGGAGAATTGCCTCTTCCCGAGAGGCCGAGCTCGGCTAGAAAGAGGTTCCGAACGTCCCGTAGAACCGCGCCGACGAAGCGCGAAGCTCCTCACGAGCACGTAGCGGGAATGCGACTCCAAAGCGGATCCTCGCCTGAAGATCCAGCGCCACGCCCGTATCGATGTTCAACTCCGCACCAGCCGAGCTCATTGTCGGAGTGTTGACATCCCGCGCGCGGCAAATGCCGCCCGACTTGAGGGCGTCCGCCGGGCAGTACGCGCGACCAAGCTCGTGGAACAGCGTCAGCGATGTCTTGTCGATGAACAACGGCAGGTAACGGAATCCGCGGGACGGAGCCGTCAGGGGCAGCCGGTATTCAGCCGTCGCCGCGTATGCGCGTATCCCACCCTCGGCGCCGGCCGGATAGCCGCGCACGCCGAACGCCCGCCGCTGCTCCCCGACCGCATATCCCGGGAGCACTTCGAGCGACGTGCCGCTGATGCCTCCCGCGGAGAACCGTGTGGTCGCCCGCTCATCCGCGACTCCGATAGCCCCCCGCAAGGCGAAAACGTGGTGCGCGAATCCCGGCAGGTCCAGCGACTTGAACACGGAGGTGATGCCGATGACGCTGCGCGTCGCCGTGCCCGATGTTCCGCTCTGCCAGCGCTGGCGTGCCGTCACGCTCGCCGCGAAACCGTCCTCGGGCGAGATGCTGAGCGCTGGCCGCTGGGTGTTCGCGAAGCTCATCGCTCCCACGATCCCCGGATATGTCTTCTCCTTCTGGAAGAACCCGGGCAAGCGCGGCAACAGCGTGTCTGGATCCGTCGAGTAGCTCTCGCTTTCCACTTCTCCGCCGAACGAAGCCGCAGAGTTCGTTCGGAAACGCGGGCGCAGGAAAACGGCCTGAAGCGATGCAATTCTGCTCCGCTCGGAGAGCGAGCCCACGCGCTTCGAGGAAGCTTGGTCGCCGGAAAATACGCCTTCGTGCGAGTACGTCTGCGCGGTATACAGGTCGAGCAGCGGCAACCCGAGCCCGGCGTAACGGTACCAGAGAAACGCCGATTGCGCATTGTACTTCGTGTTGAACGACGCCTCGGCGACGTAAGTGTGGCGTCCGATCACATCGTTGCCGCTCGTGGCGGCGCCGAAACCAGTGCCGTCCTCCTCCGAGCTCTCGATGACAGGAAGCCAGTAGGTCGGCAGCAGCGTTCTCCACGGTGAATAGCGGCGCGCCGATCCGGTCCACGCGATCGCCGTGTCAGCGCCCGCGCTGGTGATGCAGTTCGTGCAGGAAGCGCGGGGGCTTATCCTGCTCGGAACGGCAGCGGTTTCGGCTTGCCGGGCCGGCGCAACTCCAATGTGATATCCGTCGCCTCGAAACAGCACCGCCGCGAGCTCCGCGCCATTCGGCGACTGCTCCGGCGAGAACAGCCCGGTGCTCGCGCTGCTGAGTCTGCGAATGGCCGGCCGGGAAACCCCCGCGAACGCGGCCTCGCCAGCTTCATTGCCACGCGGCGCGTCCGCTACGTAGACCTGCGACGACCCGGTTCGTTCCGATGAAAAGAATATCTGCCGCCCGTCGTGCGACCAGCTCGGGCTCGAGTTGATCGCTTCCTGCGCGCCGAAAACGGAACGGACTTTTCCATTCGCGTCCATCACCACCAGCTCCGAGCTTCCCGATGTCTGGCGAACCGCGACGATGTGGGTGCCGTCGGGCGACCACCGCGGGTCGGACCACTGCACGTCGAGGCTTTGCACGGTGAGCGGAGTGACGCGGGGCGCGCGGAGGGAAAGCCGGACGAGTCGCGTCGAGCCCGGCACATCCTGGACGGCGACAATTTCGCCCGCACCATGGACATCCGGTGAAGAAAGCCTCGCCCCACGCGTGAGGCGCGACTGTGATCCGTTTTTCTCGACGTAAAGATCGGTGCGGATGTGATAGAGATCCAGGTAATCGGGCTGTGCGAAAACGATGCTTCCGTCCGGCAGTCGCGTATTCGGGCTGGTGCCATTGCGCCGACCGAGGCGGCGCTCCTTTCCATCAGCGCCTACTACATAGGAAGCGGATACTTCCCTCCCCTTGTTTCCGGCATAGATGAGCGTGGTATCGGAGAGCCAGCGCGGGAACGCCGCGACCCTGCCCGTGCGCGTCAGCTCACGCCAGCCCGCCATCGGCGCCGCTGCCGGGCCGAGGTCGCGGGACAGCGCGGCTGTCCACCGCTCCCACGCAGTCTGGAAC
>JACCRL010000063.1 GCA_013813605.1 Gemmatimonadaceae bacterium | reverse complement strand
GATGAACTGGTGGGCGTTCCCGGCCCGCGCCGCCGCCTCGACCTGCTCGGCCGTGTACCTGCCGGGCGCGCCGTAGGCGATGTTGTTGCGCACCGAGTCGTTAAAGAGGACGGTTTCCTGGCTCACGATTCCCGTCAGCGATCGCAGGACGGGCAGCCGGATCTCGCGCGTATCCACGCCATCGATGAGAATCGCCCCCGCAGTCGGCTCGTAGAACCGCGGAATGAGGTCTACCAGCGTGCTCTTTCCCGCGCCGCTCGGCCCCACCAGCGCGATCACCTGTCCCTTGCTCACGTCGAGGTCGATGTTGATGAGCACTCGCGCGTCGTCGTAGGAGAAGCTCACGTTCTCGAACCTGAGCTCGCGCTCGAACTTCGCCGTGTCGCGGGTGCCGCGATCCTTCTGCTCCTCCGACGGGGCGTCGAGGATCTCGAACAGCCGCTCCGCTGAGGCGAGCGATGACTGGGCGGTGGCGCGCATCTGAGAGAGCTGCTTGAGCGGCTGCAACAGACGCAGCACGAGAGTGAGGAACGCGAGCAGCGTCGCTCCCGTCATCGTACCGCCAACCAGGACTTCGCGCGCGCCGAGCCAGAGAACGAGCACGGCGATGATGGTGCCGACGATCTCGGTGATCGGCTGCGCGAGGAGCGCCAGCCGCGTCAGCTTCACGCTGCTCTTTGCGTATTTGTTGCTCCCCTCGGCGAACCTTTGCTCTTCGTAGGGCTCAGTGCCGAAAGACTTGACGATCCTGATCCCGCTGACCGTCTCCTGGAGGACGCTCGTCATCTCGCCGTGCTGATTGCCGCGGCGGAGATTGCCCTTGCGCAGGCGCCGCAGCATCGGCTGGAGCGAGATCGCGAGTACAGGGAGTATGATCAGCGCAACGAGCGTAAGCCGCCAGGAGATTCCGAACAGGATCACCAGGTAGACGATCACCAGCGACGCGCTCTGCATGGACTGCGTGACGATCTGCGTGAGGATCAGCCGCGTCTCGAACGTGTCGTTGATCACCCGCGACAGGATCTGCCCCTGCTTCATGCGCGTGAAGTAGCCGAGCGGCAGATGCGCGAGGTGACGGTACACAGAATTGCGCAGGTCGCGCGTCACGTATTCCTGGAGCGTCGCGCCGGCCTGCCCAGCTATCCACACGAGGAAATTCTTGAGAACAACAGCGGCGAGGACGAGGACGATGACGTTGCGGAGCGACCGCATTTCGTCGCCGGGAATTATCTGCGATCCGGTCGTGGCATTGAGAAGATTGGAAACCCAGCCGCTCGGCATCCCGACGGCTGGCTGGTGAAAAAGGATGTTGAGGAACGGGATCAGCAGCGCGATGGCGAAACCGTCGAGCAGCGCAGCGGCGAGGTTGCCGGTGATCGTCGTCGCCATGCGCCAGCCGTGCGGGCGCAGGTATGGGAGGAGCCGGCGGTAAACCGGCATTTACCTTCGCGGAGTCAGCAACGCCAGCGGGAGAATGACTTCCTCGGGCGTGACGCCGCCGTGGAGGAACGAGCCGCGGTAGCGGCTCTGGTATTCGCGCAGCTTGGTCGGGTAGACGAAGAAGCAGTCGTTGGTGGCGAGCAGTGTGTTGCCCCCACCGCCGCGGTGCGGAAGCCGAAGGTCGTCCGGGTTCGAGAAGCAGAGCGCCTGCTCCGGCCGCTCGGCGCGCAGGTCCTCGCCGAACTTGTAGCGGAGGTTCGCGCTCGCGTCACGCTTGGCGAAGACGGTCGCCGGGGTGTTGCAGTGTATCGAGCCGTGATCTGTCGTGAGCAGCACCGAGATCTTACGACGCGAGGCTTCCTTCAGCACGCTGAACAGCGCCGAGCGCTGGAACCACTGCCGGGTGATCTGGCGAAGTGCGATCTCGTCGCGCGCCACTTCGTAAAGGATCTGTGATTCGCTGCGGCCGTGCGTGAGCAGGTCAACGAAGTTGAAGACGAACGCGCTGACGCCTTCGGGGCCAATGGCCGTGCCGAGGTGACGCTCGAGCTCGTCGGAGTTGGCGGCGGTGGAGATCTTCTGGTAACGCACCGGCGTCTTGCCGCACAGCTCTTCGAGATGCGTTTCGAGCAGCTCGCGCTCATGAGCGTTGAGCGATTCATCCTCGCGGTCGGCATTGCCCCACCAGTCGGGCAGCCGGGCCGCAATCTCGCCGGGGAAGAGTCCACTGAAAAGCGAGTTGCGCGAGTACGGCGTCGCGGTCGGGAGGACGGCAAAGTAGTGCGTCGTCTCCACGTCGAAGAAGGGCGCGAGCAACGGCTCCAGCACGCGCCACTGATCGAGGCGGAGGCAATCGACGACGATGAAAACAGCGGCCTTGTCGCGCTGGAGAATAGGGAGCACGAACTCGCCGACGATGTCGATGGAGAGCGGCGGCCTGTTGCCCTCGAGATTCTTCAGCCATGAGGGATAGGCGTCTTTCATGTAATGCGCGAACTCGCGGTGCATGTCGGGATACAGACCACGCAGCGACTCGTACAGGCCCATCTCTCCCGCCGCGGCGAGATCGACATCCCAGCGCATCAATTCGTCGAAGCGGTCGATCCAGCCGCGCCAGTCGAGGTTGCGGTCGCGCTCCAGCTCGATGGCGCGGAAGCGGTCCACGAAGCTGCGGGCGATTGCCTGCTGGCGAATGCGCGGACCATCGAGGATGCGGGTTACGACGGCAAGAACCTGCCGCGGATTGATCGGCTTGACGAGGTAGTCGCGGATGTTGACGCCGAGAGCTTCCTTGAGCGTCGAGTCCTCTTCGCTCTTGGTGACCATCACCACGGGAAGGTTTGGGGCAAGCTCCTGCACGTCACGGAACGCCTCGAGCCCGCGCTTGCCCGGCATCTGCTCGTCGAGCAGCAGAATGTCGAAGGGTCGGCGCCTCAGCAATTCGACCGCATCGTCGGCATTCGATGCCCACTCTACGGTATAGCCC
>JACCRL010000447.1 GCA_013813605.1 Gemmatimonadaceae bacterium | reverse complement strand
CGGGCAGACGACGCTGATTTCCGGTGATGGAAAGCTCGCTGTTGGGTCCGGGCCTGTGCGCACCGGCGTGACGGTCGTCCTGCCGCGCGGCCGCAATTCCACCGATCCCGTCTACGCGTCGTGGTTTGCACTCAACGGCAACGGCGAGATGACCGGTACGACGTGGATCGACGAGTCCGGCTTTCTGGAGGGACCGATCGGCATCACTAACACGCACAGCGTCGGCATCGTCCGTGATGCCGTCGTGAGCTGGATGGTGACGCGCCCGACCGGGCAGCCGTGGGCGCTGCCGGTGGTGGCGGAGACATTCGACGGGCTGCTCAACGACGTCAACGGATTCCATGTAAGACGAGAGCATGCGTTGAGCGCACTCAACGGCGCACGTGGTGGGTCCGTTACCGAGGGAAGTGTAGGCGGCGGCACGGGCATGGTGTGCTTCGGGTTCAAGGGCGGCATCGGCACTGCATCCCGAAAACTCGACGCGACAGCGGGAGGTTACACCGTTGGCGTGCTTGTACAGTGCAATGCCGGCCGCCGGCGCGAACTGCGTGTCGGTGGAGCGCCGGTCGGGCGCGAGATTACGGACATCACGCCGTGCCGGTCGGCGCCGGCAATTACGCCGAGTGGATTTGCCGCAGGAATGCGGGCGTGCGACGCCGGCGTCGCCACCGCACAGGACGAGAGACGCGAGGGCATGGGCTCGATCATCATCGTCGTTGCCACCGATGCTCCACTCCTTCCCCACCAGCTCAGGCGGTTGGCGATCAGGTCCGCCCTCGGTCTTGGCGTGACTGGCGGCAAGGGGGAGAATTCATCCGGGGACATCATCGTCGCGTTTTCCACGGCCAATCCGCGCGCGGCGCGGGATACGACCGTCGTGCAGCCGACCATGTTGCCCAACGACCGCATCAATCCCGTTTTTTACGCGGCGGTGCAGGCAACCGAAGAGGCGATCGTGAACGCGCTCGTTGCGGCGGAGACCATGACCGGCGTCGATGGAGTCCGCGTCTATGCGCTGCCGCACGAGAGATTCCGCGCTTCACTGAAAAAGTACAACCGCCTGGCCGAACCGGCGCGGTAGTAAAGTTCCTGTTCAGCGCCCGCGAAACAGTAGCAGCGCGCGCAACCGGAAAGAGCCATCACCCTTGCTGTGCGCGACAACTTCACGTGCTGCTCCCGCCCTGAACGCGACATCGTTGATAGCTGCCAGCCATGCATCATCGTCGTCCGCGCTGGCGCGCGCCAGCTCATCGAGAACTCTTTCCACCGACGCTCCCCACGTTCCCGTCACGACCTGTCGGGCGAGCTCGGTGGCCCTCCGTCTCTGGGCGCGCTGAAGGGGCGGTGAGCGAAGGAGTATCGCGTCCACTCGTTGTACGAGTCTTCTTCGATATCCGAGTGAAGCCCCGGTTGAAAGCCCGGCGCTGGATCGAGCATCCGCTGCGTTCGCCCAGCCCAGGATTCGCCTGTGCGCTTCGTCGTACCCGTCTGGAGCGACCACTGGTTGAATATCCGGTGCGTCGCGGCTCGCGAGCTCCGCCGCGCGAGTGACATCGGACAGGGTGTCGGAAACCGCTCCGTCAACGAGCGTCAGCAGGACCGGAAATCCGCCACGTTCTCCGAGAGCGAGAAAACCGTCACCGTGTGCCCGCATGCATGCCGCGATCACGGTGCCGTCACCCGGTTGCGGCGCATTTTGTTCCGGATTCGAATCGTGGCGCATCCAAGTGGTCAGGATGGACCTGAGGTTCTCTGTCAGAACAGATATCCCGTTGTTCAAAGCGCCTTTTTCGTTGTCGGAACGCCCCGCTGCCGCATACGGCATCGCTGAAGACACGCCAATCTGTTGCGCGGCCGATGACCACTTTCGCCCGATGGTACCCTCGCCATGCAGCACGCGCTCGATTGCGGCGGGTGGTCGGAAACAATGAACCTGGATCGTGCGATGCCTCGAGCCAATGCGCGCGAGCCGCCCCGCGCGCTGCGACATGCGCGCGGAGGTCCAGGGAAGGTCGAGGTGAACGACAATGGACGCGTCCTGAAGGTT
>JACCRL010000445.1 GCA_013813605.1 Gemmatimonadaceae bacterium | reverse complement strand
GACCTCCACGACATCGCACACTCCGTGGGCGGTGCCCGGACGGAGGTGATTCACATCAGCGAGGGATATCAGGATCCGCATTTCGTCGAGGCGAAGCCGAGCTTCGTTCTTCGCCTCCGGAAGGCTGATGTATTTGCGTTCGTCGGCCTCGACCTCGAGGTCGGCTGGATGTCGTTGCTGGTAGATGGATCGCGAAATCCCAAGATCCGGCCCGGTTCGCCCGGATACCTCGACGTGTCCCGCGCGATCCCCGTGCTCGACGTCGCGCGGGGCAACGTCGACCGCAGCCAGGGCGACGTACATCCTTCGGGCAATCCGCATTACTGGCTCGACCCGGAGAACGGGCGCCGCATCGCCCGGCTATTCAGGGATCGCTTTTCACAGCTGGATCCGGCTGGAGCCGCGACCTACGCGCAGAACACCCGCGCGTTCGAGGCCAGCCTCAACGCAGCGGAGAAGGCGTGGGCTCCGCAGCTGGCGAAGCTCAGGGGAAAGCCCGTCGTCGCGTGGCACACAAGCTGGAAGTATCTCGCCGAGTATACGAAGATCAACATCGTCGGCTTCATGGAGCCGAAGCCGGGCGTGCCGCCCTCCCCCGCCCACCTGGCGGGTCTCATCGGGACGATGAAGCGCACCGGCGCCAAGGTCATCATCATGGAGCCGTTTTACGACCGGAAGACGGCTGATTTCGTTGCCGCGCGCACGGGGGCAAAGGTTCTCATTCTTCCGCCCAGCGTCGGCGGCGTGAAAGGCGTGAGCGACTATCTCGGACTGCTGAGACACGACATTCAGCAGCTCGCCAACGCGCTCTGATGACTGAGCTGGTTCGCTTCGATCACGCGACGCTCGGCTACGGGCGTCGCGCGATCCTGTCCGATCTCACCTTCGACATTCCGGAGGGAGATTTTCTCGGCATGGTCGGCCCCAACGGAGCGGGCAAGACGACGATCCTGCGTGCGATACTCGGCACGCTCAAGCCATCCGCCGGGACGGTGACGCACGCGGACGGGATGCGCTTCGGGTACGTGCCGCAGCGCGACCAGGTCGATTACAACTTTCCCCTCACCGTCATCGACGTGGTGATGATGGGGCGATACGACCGCATCGGTCTGGGCCGGCGTCCCGGAAAGCGCGACCGCGAGCTGGCACACGTCGCTCTCGATCACGTCGGTATCGCCGATCTCGCTGACCAGCCACTCAACGCGCTGTCGGGCGGGCAGAAGCAGCGCACGCTGATTGCGCGCGCATTGGTCGGCGAGCCGAATGTCCTGATTCTCGATGAGCCGACGAACGGCATGGACCTCGTGTCCACGACCCAGATTCTGGGGCTCGTGCGGGACCTGCACGAGCGCAACGGCCTGACGGTGCTGATGGTCAGCCACGCGCTCAACGAGGTCGCCAACTACGTCGAGCGCATCGCGCTGGTGGTGAACGGCGGATTTCGCATCGGCGCCGTGGACGACATCATGACGCACAGCGTCCTCAGCGAGATGTACCGCATCCCCGTCGATGTAGACAGCTTCAACGGGCACCGCATCGTCGTCGCGCGCCGTGAGCCGCAGCTTCCGCCCCGCGACAATGCTTGATGCCATCCTGCTCTTCCGCGACGCGCTTTACGGTGCGCTGGTGATCGCTGTCGCCTGCTCGGTGCTCGGCGTCTACGTCGTCCTGCGCCGAATCGTCTTCGTCGGCGCCGCGCTGGCACAGTTGTCATCGGCGGGCATTGCGCTCGCTCTGTGGCTGAGCGGACAAGGGCTCATGCACGGGCTTGCCAGCCATCCGATCGCGTTTGCGCTACTCCTCACGATCGCCGGCGTGCTCTTCTTTGGCGCGGGCAGTGGCCGGGGACGCGTACCGCCGGATGCGACGATCGGCGTGACCTACGCGGTGGCCGCGGCGGCGGGAATCATCCTCATATCGAAGGCAAAGACGGGAGAAGCACACGACATCTTCCTGCAGGGAAACATTCTTGGCATCACCGCTGGCGATACGATGACCCTGATCGCGGTGGCGGTGCCAGTCCTGCTGCTGCACGCGATCTTCTACAAGGAATTTCTGTTCGTCTCGTTCGACCGTGAGACGGCGCGCACGCTGGGCTACAACGTTTCGTTCTGGAATCTCCTGCTCTACCTCACGCTGGGACTGGTGATCGCGTTCGCGATGCAGTTCGCGGGAGTGATGCTGGTGTTCAACTTCCTCGTTGTGCCGGCGGTGACAGGACTGCTCGTGTCGAGGGGAATGGCGGGCGCGTTCTTCTGGTCGGTTTTTTCCGCGGTGCTGGCAGCCGTGATCGGGTTCAGCATTTCGGTTCCCTTCGACCTTCCCTCGGGGCCGGCGATAATCGCCGTTTCCGGGGTTCTGGCGGTCTTCGCGTATCTGGTTCGCCTCGGTCAACGAAGGTAGGTCCATGCAGGAAAATCTGCGCAGACCTCAGGGGCAGCCATTCGGGATCGACGGCGCAATAGATTCAGGCCAGCCATTGAATACCAACATGCGCGGGAGCCGTTCTGGGTAAGGGAAAGGGAAGTCCGCGATCCGTAAGGGATCCGCTTAAAAGTCAGGACACGCTCCGCCTCAACGAGCCGGGGGCGGGACTGCTGCTCGGCGACCTGGAGCGCCGACTTATGGAGGCAGCATGGGCGGCCGGGCGACCCGAGAGCGCGCGCGAGCTGCATGATCGCGTCGCCCGCACTCACAAAGTGGCTTCCATTACCTCGGTCACCGTAGTGAACCGGCTGGTCCGCAAAGGTCTAATGCGCCGCGCCAAGGACGGGGATGTCTTTCACTACTCGGCCACCCTCTCCCGCGCGGAGTTCATGACGCGCGCGTCTCGTCTTGTGGTGAAGGGGATCATGGGCCTTGGCTCAAGCGCGGTGGCGACGTCGCTGGTCGATCTCCTCGCTGAGCGAGACCCCGATCAGCTTGCGGAGCTCGGTCGGCTGGTGCGAAAAAAACTCAAGGACGCCGACCGGTGACGGATCGCCGCGGCGGCGGCGATACCGCGCAGACCACGGCTGAATGCGAGGGCTGCTATCCCGCGCCGCCGCTCCTCGAGAAGGAGCACCGGCATCGACGAGTCTTGCTAATCGCCATCTCGACAATGCTCGTGCTCGGGACGAGTCCGGTGTTTGGACACCATTTGGCGGACGGCATGGGAGAGCTCCTCGCCGGACGCGACCACATTTTCAACCTGTGTCTCGTCGCGCTTCACGTGCTGCTGGCCCCTGTGCACTATTCGTTTCATATCCTGATCGTTGCGGGGGCGTTCTACGCCACGTGGGACCGTATCCGCGCGGTCAGCGCGCTGCGAAAGGCGCTCGGCCAGGCATCGACGAACCGGGTACGCCTTGCGGGACCGCTGCTGGCTGCGGCGCGCCTTGCAGGCATTCCTCCCTCGCGCCTCAGAGTGGTCGATGGGCTGCCCAATCCCGCCTTCACAGCGGGATTCTGGCGCCCGCGGATCTTTGTCGCGGCATCGCTCCCGGAGCTGCTTGACCTGGCGCAGCTGACGAGCGTGCTCGCGCATGAAAAGGCGCACGTGGACCGGCGGGATCCACTGCGGCTCAGTCTGCTGCGATTCCTTGCGTGTACACTTTTCTTTCTGCCGGCACTGAGACGGCTTGCCGACGACACCGCCGACGAAGCCGAGATCGCCGCTGACGACGCGGCAGCGCGGAGAGGTGCGCTCCACCTCGCCTCGGCGATCATGGCGTTCATCGAGCACCGCGATCAGTTCCGTCCGCCGAACGAAATACCGGGGTACGCGGCGGTTGGCTTTCAGCGCGACGACCTGCTGGAGAGACGCGTGAGGCGACTACTCGGAGAGGCCGCCCCGGTCAAGAGCCATGTTACCCGCCGCTCGCTCGCCGGAGCTGCGGCGGCTCTGAGCGCAGTATTGGTATCCGGGCTGATCATGACGCACCCTCTACCTGCGACTTCGGGCGGCACTGCCGATTCCCATGGCAACCACAGCCACTCGTCGCACTGCCAGCATCATGACGGCCTTCCATTCCAGCATCTCTTCTGTCTGGGGGGCGCGATCTCCGCTTCGGCCGTCTGCCCGCACGCCGGCCGCTGAATCTCGGGAGTGAGGCGGGTTTTACGCGGCATAAAAGGTGCTCATCGGACAGGGCCACTACGTAACCTCATCGGCAATCCTCTGGAGACGAGCTTGCGCCGCAGCACCCTGGTCGCCGCCACCGTTATCTCCCTCGGGGGAATACTCACTCCGCGGATTACCGCCTTTGCGCACGGACGGCTTGAAAGCTCGACACCCGCCGCGGGCTCTACGCTCGCAACTGCTCCGAGCGAGCTGCGCCTCAAGTTTACGGAGATACCGGAGCTGGTCTTTACGACTCTCCGGCTCGTGGGTCCATCCGGCGATTCGGTTGTCCTCGGCCCCATCCATTACTCGCCCGATTCGCGCAGAGCAATAGTTGCGGCGATAAGAAACCCGCTGGCCGCCGGGAAATACACGGTCATGTGGCAGATGGCCGGGCCCGACGGGC